>CAZDAB010000851.1:0-1442 GCA_964502855.1 uncultured Desulfobacteraceae bacterium
AAGGTGGTGGACACCGGGGGGCAGGTTCCTGTCGATTTCATGTCAGCAAAGCCGAAGATTATATTCCCAAAATACTCGATATCTTGTTAAAGAATCAAGATAATGAAGACTGACGGCCAGGGCAAAGGCATTTGAATTCGCATACAGGAAGAACGCTCCGCTGCACAAAAATCAAATGCGTTTACCCCGGACTGACGGCCGAGACGTTTAATTTGCCGCCAGTTTTTTAAGGCGAGAAATGGTTTGCCATGAAAAGGGTTCATTTTGGCAGGGCAATATGGCATTGTTTGTAAATATAGGGTCTGATTCAAGATTGTAGCGCGAGGAAGCAACGGCCTGGCCCCACAGCGCTGTTTTGGGAATGGGAGAATAATAAGCCAAAATGGGGGTTGCGCCGGTTTGTTTGACGCTTTGGATGGAATTCTCGATGAACTCGGTCTGTTGTCCCGGCAGACCTGCCAGCAGGTATACACCAATCATGTTTTTATCAAAGCCCGCCGCCTTCAGACAGGTCACCGCGCGTACAAATTCTGTAACCGTGACCTTTTTATCTAATTCATTCCTGATATCATAAGATGTTGTTTCAAGTCCAAGACGCAGTGTCTTGAAGCCCGCTTGAAACATCAACCGGGCTGTCTGTCTTGAAACCTCACGGATATGGACCGCATTGGGTGTGTGAAAACGGACCGTTAGACCTGCGTTTATAATTCCCTCGAGCATGGGAACCGCATGTTTTTCCGCATCCACAAGTAAGGCATCATCGTAGAATACAAAATCTTTTACTTTATATTTTTCATGGCGGCGCCTTATCTCTTCTACGACGGATTCGGGATTTCGCACCATTCTTTTTGGATTTAAAAAATGTGAGGCACAGTATTTACAGGAAAACGGACATCCTTTGGAAGTTTGCAGCGGAATATAGTTAATTTTTCTTTGAAGCTCAAATGCCGGATAAGGGTAGGTGTCAAAGTCATCGGGATCAAACTCAGCGTTCACGGAAAACCCGGTACACTCACCCACCACTTTAAGGATGTGCTTTTCTCCGGGCCCTGTTACTATCCGGTGTGCACCGGAATGGTTCAGTGCATGCTCATAACAGAGACTGGCATATATTCCTCCGAGAACAATTGGCACATCAGGGAAGATATCTTTTATCACACCTATGGTTTCCTGGACTCCCGTATACCAGTATGTCATCATGGAGGTCATTAACACCAGGTCGGGCTTTTTGATGCAAAGAAGATCTTCCCTGAACCATTTTTCCTCGATTCCATATCTGGAAAAGTTCCGGGGGATGTCTTCCAATCCACCGGGCTTTGGAATTTTGGTTTTTAAATAAGGCCCCCGGCCGTCTCTGGTATAAGGATCGCTTTGAGGTGCTTTTGGGTGGAAACGATCCAGGCAGTCTAAATAGGTAATGTTAAATCCATGATACCGGAGTA
>CAZDAB010000852.1:0-1442 GCA_964502855.1 uncultured Desulfobacteraceae bacterium
TATTATAGAGTTGTGCAAGAATAACAACTATAATCCCATAATAACAGCTAATCCGAAAGAACTTATAAAAAAAATAAGAGGGAAGGGCAGTGCAATCGTTTTTGTAGACCACGAGGTGGTAAACAATTATGGGGCGAGGATTTATTCAAGAATCAATGTTGCTTGCCCGGGCTGCGATGTGCTTCTTCTTTGTGATCAGGCTCATCGAGACCTTATCAAGGAGGCCATGGAACTTAGTGTTTACGCGTGTATCCTGGCACCCTTTGAGGAGTGGGAGGTTTTGACCATGATCAGGAATATTCTCGCAAAAAAGAAACCGAGATGAGAAAAGAAATCTTACAAAAATCAAACCTCTTGAAATATCCGGGCCAAGCTGCATGGGAACATCGCATGACTTCAGCCTTTAATAAAGAAAAGATGCGCCGGTTTGCCGAACGGATTACACCAAAAAGTTGGAATATAATATTACATGAAAAAGATGCATTGGAAACCTCAGGTGTGCTAAATATCCTTTTAAGCATTCAGCGGCAGGATAGCCGGGTTTATGCGGATAGATATGGAAATAAATGTTATGAGTACGAAGGAAGATGTGGTGAGAAATATTTCGCAAATAAATATGGTGACGTTCTTCATAAAAATCAGGTTAAGCCGGTGCTGGGTATGGTTCTGGGCCGGATGACATTCAAAGAACTAAAATCCTTTGGGGGTGATAAAAAGGGTAAGGTCGCAAAAATTATTGTGCAGTTGTGGCCTGATTTAGGGGACTGGAGAGTTACTTTGATTCACGAACTAGCGCACGTTGCCATTTACCGGTGGCGAGCTTTTATGACGAAAAATTATAAAAAGCAAGGCCTGTTTAAAAGGTACCCGGGTAAGAATTTAAGGACGAGCATAATTAAGGAACAATTGACCATGGAAAATCATCATGGTCCTCGGTTCCAAAAAGCGCTTTTATCTTTAGCTAAAAGAGCCATCAGAGAATTCGGAGAGGAAATTCCCGAAGAAGATGTTTTCTGGAAAACACTTAAGTTTGAGTTGAAATCGTTTATGAGATGACTTCAATTCATTAATTTTCATGCAAGATTCAGGTTATATACTTCCTAATCGTATCCCGATCTCCTTAACCCTTTTTACCATATTACTATCTGCCTCAAATTTTTGAAACATCTCCGGTGTAACCTTATTAAAATTTTTAAATTCCTCGGGAGACATCCAACGTGCCGGACCACCGTATTGACAGGTTGTTCCAAACCCACATATAAAACACGGAGGGGTCATGGTATTGTAGAAGAGTTTATCCACTATTTCAAAATTAAAATAACTGTTTAGATGATAGCTGATTTCATCGGACACAATTTCTGCTTCGTTACCTCCTACAGCCACTGACACCGCCGGCTTTCCCATGGTCTGAGGGTTTCGATGGCGCAAAGGGAAAAGGCGTT
>CAZDAB010000853.1:0-1435 GCA_964502855.1 uncultured Desulfobacteraceae bacterium
TTTTCGTCTTCCTTGATCTTAACGAAAAATCCTAGTTTTCGTTCGGGCACTACTTATTAAAATTTTACAATTTTGAAACAAGCTCTACCGTAACCTCTGTTACGCTCGGTGCGCCGTCCAGCGTAATGTATTTCATGGAGCCTTCTTTGGCGGCAAGGTCTTTGAAATAATAGGCGGATGCAAGGGTTCCGGTATCGGTGTCATAGTATATACCGTGGCGTTTGTTGATGGCATCTTCATCCTGGTCATCGTCTCTGGTCTTTAAATCACCGCCGCAAACACGGCATTTATCCCCGTCAGGTTTGATGGCATCGATATAGATGTTATTGGGATGGTTATTATCATTGACACAGAGCCTGCGCCCCATGATCCTGTTTTTTGCAATTTCTCGGTCCAGAAGTATTTCCACGACAATATCGAGGCCCATGCCGGCCTTTTTGAGTGATTCATCAAGTTTGATCGCCTGGTTTTTGTTTCTCGGAAACCCGTCCAGAAGCCAGCCGTCCTTACAATCAACCTGTTTGAGGCGGTCGAGTATCATCGGGATTGTAATTTCATCCGGTACCAGATCACCCTTGTCGATATATTCTTTGGCTTTTGTGCCGAGTTCGGTCCCGTTTGAGATGTTATCACGAAAAATAGCTCCGGACTCAATGTGAGGGGTATTATATTTATCTTTTAAAATGGCTCCCTGGGTTCCTTTGCCGCTGCCGTTTGGCCCAAAAAACAAAATGTTCATGCTCGAATCTCCTTTCATCATTGATTTTGTGATCTATAATCTACAAACTTTTTAATATATCATTATTCTCGGTTTTACTATATAACTGGCGCAGCATTGTCAAGCGTTATCCTTTCATAACAACGCACACAATTTAGTTAAAAATTGTTTCATTGATCATAATTTTTCTGATACAATTAATTGGTTTCAAAGAACCATACGATTACCGGATCTCGGATTTTTCTTCAATTAATGTTTCCAAAAACGTTGATAAACATATCGTGAAACTATTACAACTTCAAGCAATAACTAAGAAATTCAACGATTTTAACGCGCTGAACAAAATCGATTTTTCTATCAACCAAGGGGAGATCGTCGGTCTGGTTGGCCCCAACGGAGCCGGAAAAACAACCTTGTTCAATATTATCAGCGGCCGTTTAAAACCCAGCAGCGGCAACATCCGGTTTGAGGGTAAGAAGATTACCGGTCTCAAGCCTCACCGTATCTGCCGCTTGGGAATCAGCAGAACTTTTCAGTCGTCA
This sequence comes from uncultured Desulfobacteraceae bacterium, assembly GCA_964502855.1. Lineage (GTDB taxonomy): Bacteria > Desulfobacterota > Desulfobacteria > Desulfobacterales > UBA11574 > S5133MH16. The sequence goes on from CAZDAB010000853.1 coordinate 1,261, forward strand.
CGACCGTTTATTAAGATGACTGCTTTGAACAACATACTGGCTGGACACCTTTTTGGCAAAGGCTTTCATCTTCGCACCCGCCCTGAAGATGTGCAAATGGCGCGGCAACTCATGGAAGTCGTCGGTATCCCTCATAAAGCCGAAACTCTTGCCGAGGATCTTACGCTCAGTGAAA
>CAZDAB010000854.1:0-1434 GCA_964502855.1 uncultured Desulfobacteraceae bacterium
ATCAATCAAGCAGATAGTATAGTTTTGACAACAAAAAACTATCATCAACGAGGTGAAACAATTATGGCACAAGGTGTTCTTCCTTTCAAGTATGAAACTGAAAAAAACACAACGGGGATGACGGCATTGGCTGGACTCCCGATGTATCTGGATCTGGCCAAGGTAATAGGTTTAAGCAAATCAATAGAAAAACATTTAAAAGTACGTAAAGGCGGACAGGGCTGGACAGACAGTCAAATTGTTCTTTCTCTTGTGCTGCTTAATCTTGCAGGAGGCGACTGCGTTGATGACATAAAGATACTTGAAGCCGATGACGGATTTTGTGAAGTGTTAAAAAAAGCTGAAATGCATGGTTTGAGGCGAAAAGTCAGAAGGGCATTATTACGTCGCTGGCGTAAAGAGAAAACCCGTGCAGTTCCTTCTGCATCATCAATATTTCGTTATCTGGCAAAATTTCATGATAATGAGCAGGAAAAACAGAGGTGGCCGAGGAAAGCATTTATTCCAGCACCAAACGAGCATTTGCAAGGTTTTGCCAGGATTAATAAAGATTTGGCAGCCTTTTCGGGTTTTCAAAATTCCGAAAGTACTGCGACTTTGGATATGGATGCCACGCTTGTGGCTACAAATAAGACGGATGCATTATTTAGTTACAAAGGCTATAAAGCCTATCAACCATTGAATACCTGGTGGTTTGAACAGGGAATTATTCTGCATACAGAATTTAGAGATGGTAATGTGCCCGCCGGTTTTGAACAGCTTCGTGTGTTTAAAGAGGCTCTGAACGGTCTGCCTGAAGAAGTAAAAAAAGTTAGGTTAAGATCTGACACAGCCGGTTATCAGCATAATTTATTGAAATATTGTGCTACAGGGGAAAATGGTCGATTTGGAGTAATAGAATTTGCCATAGGTTGTGATGTAACAAAGGAATTCAAGAAAGCAGTTGCACAGGTTGAGGAGTCGGAATGGAAACCGATATATAAGACTGCATATGGCAAAGAGTACAAGACTGGCGTAGAATGGGCTGAGGTTTGCTATGTTCCCAATGCGATTGGTCACAGCAAGAAAGGCCCCGAATACAGATATCTGGCAAAGCGTGAAGTTCTGGATAAGCAGCAGGAACTGCCTGGCATGGATCGTCAGATAGAGCTTCCTTTCCCAACAATGGATATTAAAAGCCAGCGGTACAAAGTTTTTGGTATGGTTACAAATATGGATTGGGAAGGTGAAAGATTAATCCACTGGTTACATGAAAGATGCGGTAAGAGTGAAGAAGCCCATGCGGTGATGAAAGATGATTTGGCCGGTGGCAAACTGCCCTCAGAAGATTTTGGCGAAAACGCTGCATGGTGGTGGATCATGATATTGGCGCTTAATCTAAATACAATGATGAAAAAGCTGGCGTTGGAAAGCTCCTGGTTTTCAAAGAGAATG
>CAZDAB010000855.1:0-1427 GCA_964502855.1 uncultured Desulfobacteraceae bacterium
TGAGTCTGTTGATTAATGGTCTTTTCGCACAATCTCTGCGTTATGCTCAAAAAATTAATTCGCCAAAGTTCGGTGGCGAATAAATTCTTGGAATATCAAATATATGCCTGCCTGTCCCATAGGTCCGGCAGATCGTACTGGGATGGTTATTTTTTTCGCATGCCTTGATCTTGAACAAAAATCCTCATTAATCATCAGACTCATAAATGCAACCTGCTCGGCCGATACCCCGGTTCGCTCTAAAATTAAATCGAGCGTGGCGGCTTCAACAATAAAAATGGATGGACACTCACTATATTATTCATAATGTTATTATATCATAACGCTAAAATAATAGAATAATTCTATCTCGCACATGGTTAAAAGTCAAGAAACGAAAAAAGGAAAAACAGTCCTTGATTACCCATATTTTTGCTGTTAATATCACTCATTTAAAAAAACAAGGAAGGTGGATTGTAACCCATTGAAAACTAATAAGAAAAGCACAAAGTCACGGCTGATCGTTCTGGTTTGCCTTATTGTTATATTACCGGTTGCCTGGATATTGGTGGTAAGGCTCGAAGGAGAGAAACCATCGATTACGCTGGAACTTCCATCCCCATCCATAGGCAAGACCCAGGAGCTTGCTCTTTCCGTGTCTGATGCAAAGAGCGGCGTTCGAAGGATATGGATCGGACTGGTTAAAGACGGCAAGGAGGTTGTTTTATTTGAAAAGGATTTGCCGTTTGCAGGCCTTATCCGCGGCGGCATTATACACCAGGAGTTATTTAAAATCGTGTTTGAGCCGGTGAAAATGGGAATAACCGACGGCAAAGCGATTTTGCGTATGGTTGCAAGGGATTATTCATGGCGGAAATGGTTGCACGGAAACATAACCTATTTAGAAAAAGATGTGATGATAGATACACGGCCACCTGAAGTGGGTATTCTTAGCAGGGCGCACAACATAAGCCAGGGGGGGGCGGGTCTTGTTATTTACAGGGTCTCGGAAACGTGCCCGAAAAGCGGAGTTTTTGTGGGGGCAAGCTTTTTTCCGGGATACCCGGGGTATTTCAAAGATAATAATATCTTGATGGCCTTTATTGCTCTCAATTATAAGCAGGGCCCGGGCACCAAAATTTTTGTTAATGCAACCGATGTTGCCGGCAACAGCACCAAAGCGGGGTTTCCTTATCATATTAAAAAAAAGGTTTTTAAAAACGATTTAATCGAAATTTCAGACAGATTTCTTAACTGGAAGATGCCGGAATTTGATGTTGAAATTTCTCTGGATTCCAAAACACCGCTGGTTGATAAATTTCTTAAGGTTAATAAAGAACTTCGTCAGGATAACTATAAGCAATTATTAAGTATAGTTAGAAATACTGATAGGAAGTTATACTGGAAGGGTACATTCCTAAGGCTCCCAAAGTCAGCCAGAAAAGCCG
>CAZDAB010000856.1:0-1424 GCA_964502855.1 uncultured Desulfobacteraceae bacterium
ATATGGTATGTCTTTAATCTACTACAATGTGCCATTTTTTGTAATTTCCTTGACATGTTAGCAAAACTGTGAAAAATAATGGCTGGAAAAATTGCTGTTATCAAGCGGTTAAACTGCATCTTCAGTCTGGTTCTCTTTTCTGATATCTTACTTACTTTTTCCCTAATGTAAATCAATTTTGGCTTGCCTTGACGCTTTGGCAATTAGGTCTTTTTAATTCTTTTACAAAAGGAAAGCGTATGTGACTATTTTTAACCCCATTTCTTAATAGAGGTGGGGTTTTTTATTTCAATTGATACCGATTAGATATCACAACACCGGCAATAGGCCGTTTAGTGGTCAGAAAGCGCACACTTTTCAATGATCCATTTTCGTTCTATAGTTTTAAATCTGCAAATTTGCATAAATTTCAGGGCATCTTTTATAGGCTTTTGTGCAAAGGTTTATTCCTAAGTGGTGCAGAAAGAGCCTAATAAACAAGAAATAATTCTCACTACTCACTAGTTAGATGAAATAATGATGAAGAAATCACAAGAGTACTTTCAGAAGCTGAAGGAACATTTGCCTTTAGCCAAGGATCCGACAGCCGTTATATTACGGGGTCATCTTCTTGTAGAAGAATTGCTGGACGAACTTATTGCGGCACATCTTAAGTATCCAACAGCTATTGCCGATGCCCGACTGACTTTCTTTCAGAAGCTTTGCATTGCTCAAGGCATTATTGGTCGATCTAATAAGGATTTCACCTGGATACCGATTAAAGCACTTAATAAGCTACGTAATTCAATAAGTCACAATCTTCCGGATGATAGATTGACGGAAGGGCTTGACTCTGCTTTGAAAGCCTTTTTTGAGGATGAATTTGATGAAATACCAAACGATATTTATTCAAAGAGTAAGGCACTAAGAAAAGGTATTATATTCCATTGTGCACATCTTTATGGTTTTTTAGAAGGGATTAAAGCAGCCAAGAGGGTGAAGTAACAACTTGGCAAGTAGCTAACAGAACGGTGAATTATTGCCGGTTATTTCTAACCTTCAATACTTTTATCTGCAAAATGTGGAATAAGAAGATATTTGACAGACTAGTTGATCAACTTCCATTTGTCATTGATGTCATTTGGGATAAAGCGCCATCCTTTGAAAAATATGGTCATGTTAATTGTTTGCTAACCTTGATGCTCGCACTTCACAAGCGTGGTGGCACATTTACTGATGTGGACGGTCGTCGACTCAAATCCCAAACGATAAAGCCTCTGCATCGGAAATTGACCGATATAAAGAAGCGTTGGTTTTCAATTGTCGGTCTTAACGACGTTTCCCCCTTTTGGGTTTACAACTTTGAGAATCTTGCTTTTGAAATTTATTTTAATTATCATTTTTTTTACGAGACAGAGACAACATACCGTCAATATTTTCCCTCC
>CAZDAB010000857.1:0-1420 GCA_964502855.1 uncultured Desulfobacteraceae bacterium
TCATTAGGTAAAAAAGTGGCTGAAAATGCAATAGAAAATGGTAAAATCGAGAGGCCTGCTCTCGTGATAGCTTTTTGCAGCGGCCGGGTTGATCACGAAGAATATTTTAAAGGTCTGCAAATTGTTGTTGGAAATCAAGTGCCAATAATAGGTGGTTCAGCAATTGGCATAATCACTAATGAAAGCCTTTCATATGAAGATCACACAGCAGGTGCCGCTATAATAGAGTCAGAAACAATTCATCTTAGAGTAGCTTCAGCAGATGGTCTGGATAAAAACGAGAAACTGGCAGGTCAAAAATTAGCCAAAAAATTATCAGACAGCATAAATGATAGAATCTTGCTCATATTTTATGATTCAATAAAAAATCCACCAACAAAAACTACGCCACCGGTTATCAACGCATCCCCACCGCTAATCCAAGGCATTGAAGAAACACTAAAATCAAATGTGCCGATTATAGGTGGGGGGGTAATAGGAGATTATGAATTCAGCCATACAAAACAATTCTGCGGTTCGTATGTTGATAATCAAAGTGTTGTTGGAACTCTATTAGGTGGAAATTTTAACCCGTATTTTCGAATTATGCATGGTTGTACACCGAAAGATGGAATCTATCATACCATAACCAAAATTGAAGGATCGGTCCTTTATGAAGTGGATGGAAAATCTGTTGTTGATATGATTGATGATCAATATGGAAACAAGGACTGGCGAAGTCAGGTTCCTGTTGAACGTTTGACAATCGGTGTAAACTACGGGGAGAAATTTGGGGACCTTAAAGAAGAATATTTTGTTAATAGACTGATTACAGGCGTTCTCCCAAATGGAGAGGGTATTGTTCTTTTTGAACCGGATCTAAAAGAAGGTTCAAAAATCATGTTCATGTTGAGGAATAATAAAATGATGATGGAGTCCGCGAAGAAAAATTCATCAGAATTGTTGGAAAAAATAATTGCAAATGGAGAAAAGCCTGTTTTTGGATTATATATTGATTGCGCTGGTAGAGCAGCAAAAGTTTCAGACGCGTTAACTGAGGAAGCCTCTGAAGTTCAGAATGTATTTAATCAATATAACACGCCGTTGCTTGGATTTTATTCTGGAGTAGAGGTTGCCCCCTTGCTTGGGAAGAGCAGAGGATTAGACTGGACAGGAGTTTTACTGGTTTTTGCTAAAGGAAAAATGCAAACATGACAGAATTTTCGAAAATCGAATTAGAACAAAAGCTTGAAGAAGCAAAAAAAGAAATTGAGCATTATAAAAGAATCGCAGAGCAAGCCGGAAACCTTTATCTAAGAGAGACGGAAGCACTATCAAAACTTCTTCGCTGGCGAAAGCAGGCCGAGGAGGAACTGCGGGAAAGCAAAGAACTTTTAAGAGCTACTATTGAATCGACTGCAGATGGCATCCTTGTGGTGAA
>CAZDAB010000858.1:0-1417 GCA_964502855.1 uncultured Desulfobacteraceae bacterium
TCGTAAATGTTGCCCGGTTTGCACACATTCATCCAGAAACAGCATTAAGAAATTCAACAAAAAAATTTGAAAAGCGCTTTAAGTATATGGAAAAGCTGATCGCAGAGAGTCGAAGGAATATACAATCGGTTTCCCAGCAAGAGAAGGACAAGTTATGGGAGGAAGCCAAGGCAAATTTGGGGTAGAAGAAATCAAACAGCATAAGACGCGTAATACATTCTGATGAATCTTGCGTGGCTTTCAAAAGCTATTTCCGGAAGTTGGGTATAATGAAAATAGACCGCATCATCCGCATCATCGCCGGCGTTAAGGGTGCCGGTATACTCTTTAATAAGATAGCCGACCATGAGCACCGTGTGATACTGGGCGCTGGGATTAGAGGACACACCCAGGAGCATTTCAATCCGGCCCGAAAGCCCTGTTTCTTCTTTAAGCTCTCTTAACGCCGCTTTCTCAGGGGATTCTCCCAGCTCCATGAACCCACCCGGAAGACACCAGAACCCTTTTTTGGGCTCTACACTTCGTTTTACGAGAAGAACCCTGTCCCTGTTATCCACGACAACAAGACATGTGGCAGGTATGGGGTTTTCATAAATAGGTTCATCACAGTGCTCACAGAAAAGTCGGAGACTGCCTTCGCAAATCTTTTCTGTGAGCCGTGTGCCGCAATAATGACAAAACGTTTTTTTCCGCATCATTATGAGAAATTCGGGTTAATCGTCGAAATCTCCCTCCGGTTCCTTTTCAGATTCAATGGTGGCTGCCCGCTGGATAATTTTTTCCGGCGTCCATTCAGCAGGATCCTCAATTCTGGAGGCCTTGGGTCCCGGGTCATAGGTGCCGGCTTCAAGGATGCCCTCGATGGCAAATGATGCGGTATCCCGGGCGTTAAAAACGTTAATCAGCATGTTATAAACAAATTTTTCAACTCTTTTGACCATCCGGTCCCTGATGGTTTGGGGTTGTCCCAGAAGTTTATTTTCAAACGGCAGGTTGAGTTTTTTATAATTTCCTCCCTTTAGCTCATGAGCCTGTGCGTAAGCGACCATTTCTGCCCACATCTCTTGGGTGACGCCGTGGTCCTTAAGCTTGATAAAATTCCCGCTGTCATCCAGGATGGCATTGCCATAGTCATTGACCTCCAGGCCCCAGGAAATCATCTGAAGGGCCGTGGCAACATTGGCCTTGGTGGTTCTGGTTTTAGCCGCTATTTCTCTTAATCTGTCCGAGCTGTTTCCGGAGGTGCCGTGCTGGGCGCCGGAAACCCGATATTTTGCCAGCGCCTGGTGGATTTCAGCGGTTAAATCCACCTGTATTCCCTGATCGCTGGCCTCAATGCCGTGGGTTGTTCCGTTGTTTAGAGCGATCCAGTCCGGAAAAATATCATGGGCGTTCAGACCCTGAATCAGAAACAGGG
>CAZDAB010000859.1:0-1416 GCA_964502855.1 uncultured Desulfobacteraceae bacterium
CCTTATGCATCAAGATCTCAGCACATCTCTTCGCAAAAAATCGCTCAACTCAGGTAATAAAAATTTGACAGGTTCCTATTTTATATGGTATTTAATTAAATAGCATAACAGCAGTTCATATTGCTTTCTCATTCACCGCGTTTTGTGCACCGTTACGATTATCCTTCATTTTGTATTCTTACTCGGCGCCCTCTCATATTCGTCATGCTCTGATAGAATGATCTGTGCTCATTATCGATCGAAACTGACAAGAAATTTTCAGGCTTTTCGATTTGTTAACATTGATCAATCATAGTTTTTGACCGTTATTTATTATTATTCGAACTTCTGGACATTAAAGATGATTATGAAAATAGGTTTCTTAAAAATGCCCATATTTTGCCCTAAAGAGGCGGTGTTTTACCTCTTTAGGGGAATTTCTTATGCATTGGCGCCCAATCCATTTTTTTAGTTAACTTTTTACTCTCTTATGATGACCACGGGATTTACACCGCATTTTCATGTTATTTGGTGGTAATCTGGAGAGGAAGGAGGAGCCATGTATATCCAGCAATCAGATCTTTTTGGGGGTATGAACAGGGATTTCGTGAAGGAAGTTATGAATGTCGCTAAAAAAGAATCTTATCACAAAGGAGACTTTCTCTTTCACGAGGGAGATCCCGCAACCCATTTTTATATTCTTATCAAAGGAAGGGTTAAACTGACTATCGGTGAGACCGGGCAGATGGTTTATACCGTGGATTGTGCCGGAGAGGCTTTTGGCTGGTCGAGTCTAATCGAACGGGATGTTTATTCTGCATCGGGAGAATGTCAGCAAGATACCACACTGCAAAAATTTGACAGCAGAGCATTGCTAAAGCTCGTTGAAGAAGACCCGGTGAATGGACTCATTTTCATAAAACGCCTGGCAGCGTTGATCGGGAATCGTTTGCTTTGGAGCTACAAAATGATTACCTCTTCATCGCAGGCCGCGGTTTCCATGACCGGAGGTTCAGAGCAGATCGAGGTGTCCGAAGCCGCTGCATAACTGTTAATTTTTGCTAACCGGCTCGCAACGGGCTTAAATCAATAAATGTATAGCCTTTTTTGATTTCAGAAAAGGCTATACTGCATTTCCTATTATTCCCCGATGTAACGAAAGGAGGTCACTATGGCGGTCAAAGTTTTAATCAAGAGAAAAATAAAAAACGGTAAACTTAATGAAGCCTCAAAACTCCTTATCAAAGCCCGGTACAATGCCATGGACCAGCCGGGTTATATTTCATCGGAGACGTTGAGTGGATGTGACGATCCAAATAACGTGGTGGTGGTATCCATGTGGCAGAAAATAGAGAATTGGAACCAATGGGGAAAAAGTGAGGTCAGAGCGGAAAATGAGAGTAAGTTTGAACCATTGCTTGACGGAGCGGTTGAATA
>CAZDAB010000860.1:0-1412 GCA_964502855.1 uncultured Desulfobacteraceae bacterium
CTTTCGAAAATTACATGTTTTATGAAGAATGTATGGATGACGATTTTGTCTCCGTGCTTCGGAAGTTTTCTCAAATGGGTTTTAATGCAAGGAGAACCGGAGGTTGCAGGAGGAGAGGCTTCGGCAGAGGTGTGTGCGGAAGATGGAAAAGATGAATTTTGCGTCGTGACATGAAGACGAAATCTCTATACATGTGCCTGCAATCCAGATTATTAGATATAGCATACATGCTGGGTATGAGTTTGCACGTAATCGTGGTCATTGTCGATAGCGAAAACCTAAATAAGAATGGGCAGAGGCTTCTTTCAGGGAAGAATTGCAAATGAGGCAAAAAATAAAAGTTACTGTAATGGTTGAAAATACTGCCAGCGGAGAGGGCATGATTCCCGAGCATGGAATATGCTTCTGGATAGAGATAGGGTCCATTAAAGTCATTTTCGATACCGGGCAGGGTGGAGCCTTGCTTAATAACGCGCGCATCCTTGGGGTCTCTCTGGAACAAACAGAATTTGTTGTCCTTAGTCATGGACACTACGACCACACCGGCGGGCTAAAGGCTGTGTTGCAGTTATCCCAAAATCCAAAAGTATACGCCCACCAAGCGGCGTTTCAACCGAAGTTTGCCTGCAATGAATATGGACAGAGTCGAGCCATAGGTATGCCATCTATGAATGAAAAATCTGTCCGAAAACTTGCAGGTGATGTGATTCTCACGACCAAGCCTACGCAAATTGCTGACCGTCTTTTTGTTACCGGTGAAATACCGCGTGTAACAGAGTTTGAAGACACTGGCGGACCTTTTTTCGTGGATGAGGAATGCATTAAATCCGACCCATTTTTGGATGATCAAGCCCTATTTTTTGAGTCTTCCAGGGGCATTGTCGTTCTTCTCGGCTGTGCCCATGCGGGTGTAATAAACACTCTTCTCTACATCCAGCAACTTACCCACGGGAAGCCAATTCATGCGGTAATGGGCGGGATGCATCTTCTGTCCGCCTCACGTAAGCGAATGGATAACACAATCGAATACCTGGTCCGCATAAACCCGGATCTACTGGGCCCTGCCCATTGCACAGGCAAGGCGGCAACGGCTGAGCTATGGGAGGCCTTCTCTCAGAAATGTTTCCCCTGCCATGTGGGAACATCTATCGAATTTGATTGAGACAAGCTCGTGATATAGAACTCCTTGGAATTATTACAAACGACCCTTTGGTATTTGAGGCATGTTTGGAAGGTCGAATCTTTAGTGACGGAGAGGCCTTTTATGCGGTAGTAAAGTCCTGGATGATCTGCTGGCAGAAAACTGAGATACCGATTAGGAGAAGAACATGTGCTTGAGCACCGTGTATATGAGTTCGGGGAATAAGCAAAATCAAATCATGAAAGACGTAGCTCGCATAGAGGCCGAGGGC
>CAZDAB010000861.1:0-1411 GCA_964502855.1 uncultured Desulfobacteraceae bacterium
ATAGAAACAGTCTGTTGCAGGGTTAATGCACGATACCTCGCATGAAGCTTCAATTTTCTAAAAGTGAGAATTTATTACCGAAATCAATGTTGCGTTATCTTGCCTTATGTGGCCTATTGCCTGAGTTGTGATATCTAATCGGCATTTTATCTCTGGCATTTTCTGCGAGCTATTGAGATTAACCCATTTTAAGATGATCACTCCGTAAGTTTGTTTATGGTTTTGCAGTGCAGTTTTAAGTTTGTGTGCTGATAGTGTTTCATGGTTGTGTCCGGTTTTGAATGGCCCAGGATCTCGGACGTTGATTTGAGATCGGCTTCCTGACCCGGAACGGTGGTGGCAAAACTGTGACGGAAATCATAAATTCGTAGCCGGCGGTTTATGCCGGCTCTTTTTTTTGCGGCGTAGAAGGCTTTTTTGTCTTTATCCTCTACCCTCCATTTTTTTAAGGATTTTAAAAGTGTCGGATGGATCGGCACCAGCCGGGATCGCGGTCCGGCATTACGGCCGGATATAATCAGAATTTTTCCGGCATACAGGTCCATGGATTTCAACTGTAATGAGATTAGATCTTTCTGGCCGGGTCTGAGGCCGGTGTAAAACGAAATCAAAAGGCAGGAACGATGGTAATCAACTGACGATTTGCGCAGGGCCTGTAACGAGGTTTTTTCCATGGTTCCGAATTTGGCGACCATGTAGTTATCCAACAAATCCTCGAATGTAGGAGATTGTTCCGGTTGTGTGCGAGGGGTATATGATCCCAAGTCCAGCTCGTCATTTCGTGCCCGGGCTTTTTTTTCGACTTCTAACCCTCTGCCGAAATATTCACGGGTGTAGCCGCTTTTTTTGGATTTATCCCGATACTGGACAATCCAGCGGCCGTCCTTTAGTTGGTGGACTGACAATGTTTATTTCTGTAGGTTTTTATAAGATTTAATTATTGTTGCCTTGGCGTCCTTTTTTACTATACAGCGCATTGCTCGATGCTGCTTTGATTTTTGAAACAGCCTCCATTGCTTGTCGGGCTTTTGGCATTCAATCCTGATAGAGTCGCCTTCAATGCAATCACCCACATTTCTGCAGCAATTTTTTTTATTTTTCATGTGCTTTTTATTTTTCCTTCTGCCTCTAATTCTTCGCAGATTGCAAAAGCCATTTCAAATTCTATACCAAGCCTTTCTTCAAGATCGGCTGGATCTATATTTTCCCCATCATGCTCTTTAAAATATTTGGCAATCTCTTCTTTAGCCTGGTCATAAGGAATATCCCTGATTTCAATAAAATCACTTTCAATGTTTTCCTTTTCTTCAGCAAGCTGACCGACCATTTTTTTTAGTTCCTCACATTCTTGTTTTAGGCTTTTTATTTCTTTTTTAAAGAAATCAACAAGGCCACGATCGTAAAATGCATC
>CAZDAB010000862.1:0-1410 GCA_964502855.1 uncultured Desulfobacteraceae bacterium
CGAAATTATTATATTCATATGACGGTTAAACCTATCGCGAAAATCGGTGTTGAATTTATATAATGAGGGCAGGCCGATAATTTGGTTTGCCCTTTTTCTTTCAAAGCCAAGGATTCAGGGCTCCTCGTTCAAAAAATAAAAGAAAGAGAATCTCTGGAAAGGAATAACCCTTGACTTTCGGTTATATAAAAGATTATATTAAATAAACAGATTATGAGGTGTAATGTTGGATAACGAGTTTATTTTAAGACAATTTGAAGAAATTGAAAAAAAAGTTGAAAAATTAATCGACATTAATAAATCGCTTGAGGAGACAAACCTAGAATCTAGGAATAAAATTAAGAGATTAGAGGAAGAGCTTCAAAGTAAGGTTGATGCTGAAACCAATTACACACAAGAGAAAGCTTTGATCCGGTCAAAGATTGATAGTCTTTTGGTCAGACTAGAGGATATTGCTGAGATTGAATAGCGGCCAAAAGGGATGATCTTAGAAAGGTAGAAGAACTTATTCATTGGGACAACTTGTAACAATAGAACTTTTTGGGCAGCCTTATACGTTTAAAACAGAATCGGACATAACCAATGCCAAAGAGGTTGCTGATTACCTCGTCGAAGAAGTGAGCAAGGTTGAAACTCAACATTCGAGCAAATCATCTGTTACCAAATTTGCGACTTTGATTTTAGCTGCACTTAACATTGCTAATGAAAATATTGAGAGAAAAAGATTTTATTCAGATTTGTTGGCAAATATTTCTAAAAAATCCGCCAACCTGATCCGTGCATTGGATGTTGCAGTAAATGATTAAAGGTTTTTAACAAGTTGATACCACGAATATGTGATAAGTTGTTCTTTCCCGTTCCTCCCTTAATGTCTGCATTTATCAAAGACAAATTTAGGCAGTTTTTGTTATCCTCCCGGGATAGAATGTGATCTTGATGTTTTTTAAACCAGGCGTTTGACCCCTGCCGTGTTTGTGATTGGAAGATGTCCCTTGACCCAACATCTATTTAAAGGGAGCCTTTCCTGATTTTGGTGCGCATGTTCTGCTCGTACAGAAAAGCCTGAAGAAATTACAAGGCGCCCACTTTATTCTTTTGGTTCAAAGACCTCCCAACACGGCATTGTGGCAGGGGTCCTGCTCAATTCAGATCTATCAATCTGATACGGCGGGAAGTGCCGACACAAAACTGTTGATACATCAAGTGCACACAGATATAAGCACTTTATGAAACACCTTACCTTTCTTTTCCTCATTATCTCATTCATAATCTGCATCATTATAACATTCTTCATAAGTCGTATCGTAAAACGGGCAATTTAGTTTTATCTGATATCAAATTTAACCTATTGAACTTTCAGGTAAAACGTAAAGGTTTAATCTTGATGAGAGTGTTACATATAAATATTTT
>CAZDAB010000863.1:0-1403 GCA_964502855.1 uncultured Desulfobacteraceae bacterium
TGGCTGGTTTCCAGGTCAAAATTATCGTTCGGTCCATACAGGTTGGTCGGCATGACACATATATACTGTGTCCCGTATTGACGGTTATAGGACTGGCACATTTTGATACCCGCAATTTTAGCAATTGCGTAAGGTTCATTGGTTGGTTCAAGCGTACCGGTTAAAAGATAATCCTCTTTCATGGGCTGGGAGCATTCTTTGGGATAAATACATGAGGAGCCCAAAAAGAGCAGCCGTTTGACACCGGTTTTCCATGCAGAATGAATAATATTATTTTGAATGGCCAGGTTGGTGTAAATAAACTCCGCCGGGTATGTGAAGTTTGCCATAATGCCGCCAACTTTAGCTGCAGCAAGAAAAACATACTCTGGTCTTTGGGTGTGAAAAAAAGCCTCAACCTCGTCCTGCTTTGTGAGATCCAAATCCGAATGGTTACGCACGATCAGATTCGAATAGCCATCCGCTTCTAATCTGCGGAACAAGGCCGAACCCACAAGGCCGGTGTGTCCTGCGATATATATTGAAGAATTTTTGTTCATTTAAGCTAAATTCTCAGGTTTTTAGGTTCACGGTTCACGGTTGGTTGTTTTGTTCTCTTCATATTTCTTGAGATATTTGATAAATCCATAAATTGCAGCACGCGTTCTTCTGGCTTGTTCATAGACATCTTTGAATTCGTCGGTCGAAACATATTCCTCATCAAGGGCGAGATAGAGTTCACTCTGCACTTCAGTGCATGACCGCTTAGCGTATCGCAAGAAACGGATAAACTCTGCATTTGTTTCAGAATCGAATCCTTCGGCAATATTATGCATCGATGATCCGGCAGCATCTTGTATCTGTCTCTTAAGTCCATAGTCTTTTGCAAACCTCGGTTTCTTTGTTAAACGGTACACTTTTCGAGCCAATTCACGTGCCAACTGCCAAGCCTCAATATCTTCAAATTGTTCGATTTTCATCAGATTATAACCTTGAACTGTGAACCTTGAACCGTGAACCTTTTTGAGTTACATATTCGCTTCAAAGCTTTCCGGAACAGTAAACCCTTTTTGCTTCCAGATGGCTTCTCGCATACCCTCTTTCAAATCATTATCAAGCATTTCTCGTATCATCTGTTTAAAAGAAATTTTTTGCTCCCAGCCCAGTTTCCGGCGTGCTTTGGATGGGTCTCCAAGAAGAGAGTCAACCTCTGTGGGTCTGAAATAGCGTGGATCAATAGAAACCACCGTTTGTCCCCGGCACAATGTCCTCAGTTGATCACGACGATCATATTTCTTCAACAATTTCGTAGGCCGTATATCGGCGATTACTCCTATTTCAGCAATTCCCTGCCCTTTCCATGCAAGTGTAATTCCTGCTTCCAAAAACGCTCCTTCACAGAATTCCCTTACCGAATGCTGTTC
>CAZDAB010000864.1:0-1399 GCA_964502855.1 uncultured Desulfobacteraceae bacterium
ATACTATAACAATGTTAAGTGGTTAGGTATACTCACAACATAAATTCTCTTATCAAAGGATTGTGCACGGTTGTGATCTGTGAAATCTGACTTAAGTAAAATTGTGCTCTTTGTGTTTTTCAGCAATAGCGACAGCCAAATCATCCAGCGCCTTAAGATCCTTCTCTGAAGGCACACCTTTGCAAAGAACCGGGTCTATGACTTCTACGTTGAGATTTGGGATCGTTCCCGCAAGTATTTCTACGGTCTTTCCTCCCCATCCATAGGAGCCGATAATGGAAATGAATTTTGTTTTGGGACGCAGGGCGTTTGCCAAAAAAGCACTGTACGCGGCGTAAGGATGGGGTCCTGCAAGGACTGTGGGCGTTCCGACGACGAGTGTCGCCGCGTCAACCAATGCCATGGCCAGTTTCCCGATGTCGGCGACGGCCAAATTGAACAGCTCTACTGTTACCCCCTTTTCCACAAGTGAAGAAACAAAATACTCGACCATTCGCTTGGTGCTTTCATGCATAGACACATATGGCAGTACAACGACATTACGGCAGGGGCCGAGTATCCAGTCCCGATAGGCATCCATAATCAATGCCGGATCCCGATATATTTGCCCGTGGCTGGGAGCGATCATCCGAATTTCGTAAGAATTTAGTTTTTCCAGGTTCTTTTTGATCACGTTTCTAAAGGGCATCATAATCTCGGCAAAGTAGCGCTTGGCCGCCTCATAGACGCGTCCTTCATCTGTCACGTAAAGATCGGTGGTTGCAATGTGAGAGCCGAAAAAATCACAACTAAAAAGGATCCCGTCTTCTTCCAAATAGGCCACCATGGTCTCAGGCCAGTGAACCCAAGGCGTATGAATAAATGTCAATGTCCTGTCCCCGAGAGAAAGGGTTTCACCATCCTCGACGGAGGTAAAGGATGCTTCAGATATCTGTAAAAGATCCATAAGCATTCCTTTTGCTTTGGGTGTTGTTATCAGCTTGGCATTGGGGTATTTTTCAAGAACCTGCGGAATCGTTCCGGAGTGGTCCTGCTCTGCATGGAGTGAGATCACGTAATCGATTTGAGAAACATCTTTAAGTTGTTCTAAAAGTTCATTGGCCATGGGGGGATCAACCGTGTCAAGCAAGGCAGTTTTCTCGCTTCCACGCACCAGATAAGCATTGTAGGTCGTGCCGTCGGGAAGTGGGATCAATGAGTCAAAAAGACGCCTGTCCCAATCTACGGCCCCCATCCAAAAAACACCCTCTTTTATTTTTCTTGCTTTCATACATCCTCCTTTATTTTTTTAAAAGTGGGATGAAACTTATTCGCCACGAATCATAACCAGAAGCATCTTAAATTTTTCTTCTGCACTAAGCGAGTGAGGAACGTTAGCTGGCATGATCAGCATTTCTCC
>CAZDAB010000865.1:0-1398 GCA_964502855.1 uncultured Desulfobacteraceae bacterium
GCGCTTTTGTGCCTCGATTTACCCGCAAAATCATGACTTTTCGTTCAGACACTATTTAACTCCATGTGGAATTTGAAGGGTTGGTTCAACCCTGGATGCTTCAAATTTTGTCCAGTAACCGTTTTCCATCGGAAAAATCTCACCGTCTAAATCCAACAAGGTCTCTAACGAAGAATCTTCTTTTGAGTATTTATGTTTAGACATTGATAATAATACTTATCATCTGATGATAATCTTGTCAAGCTTTATAAAAGGCATATGGTTTTCATGCACATACCGCCCCAACTTGAGATCACAATCTGTGACCTCAAGTTTCCAATTCCTCTTTCGTGAGTTCAAATTGTTTCTCGATCCCTAATATCAGCGTTCATCCGTGTCCGAACTCTGTATTCACCAAACTGCGGCGGCAAAAGTCCACGGCGGTCTCCTTAATCCCTTGCACCTCTTCAAACTTCAGGCCCCGCTGTCGTATCAATCCGTTGAGCATGGCGCCGATCAGGTTGTCCGTGGCGTGCACCGGAACCGTGTGGAACTCGCCGGTTTCCATGCCGGCCTCCAAACATCCCGTGAGATAGTTGTTCAACCGGCGGCGGACTTCTTCAATGCTCTTGCGACAGATGTCATCCGTAAAGTCAGGGACGGTCATACAATTTAACTGTTCTTTATGACATCGTTGACGCTGTTTACTTAACCTCCGTTTTCACAAATCAGGTGTCAGGGATCGGCTTTAAAAAACCCTTATTTAATTAGCCACCCCAGTACCATCTTCCGGCCTGTCCCGGTACTTCCACGGGGACCTACCCCGATGAAAAAAATGAAAGCTTCTAATCAAAATGCGATCACGCTTTTTTTATGGCCTCGTTCAGGGAGTGCCATGCGCTATCCACGCCTTTTTTAACGTCTTTCCATGCTTCTTCACCGGCCTTGTCGATTTGATCCAGCTTCTGACCCATTTTTTCGCGGCTTTCTTGAAGGGTTTTCAATTGGTCTTCGAATTTTTTCTTTACTTCGACTTTGGCATGTTGTGCTTTGGCCTCCAGCTTATCGCGTTCAATGCTCCACTTGTAGTTTAGATCATCGAACATCTCCTTCATCTTTTTTGAATAGGAATCTTTGGTTTCCATATCTTCCTCCATAAATTGATTGACAATGATTATTGTTCGACAGGATCTACCCCGGTTTATTCTTTTGTTTTTTATTTAACCGGGATCTTATCCAAAACATAACTCATCCATAAATCCCCGCTGCCGGTTTTGGAAACCGACGTTGAAAAGTCACACACCTTGAACCCCAGGGTATCGAACACTTCCCGGGCCTTTGATTCCTCCCAAAGATAGAAAATGCGTCCATCTGAGTCCGTCCGGTCTCCGGAACCTTGTTTTAACGTGATTAAAACAC
>CAZDAB010000866.1:0-1390 GCA_964502855.1 uncultured Desulfobacteraceae bacterium
CTTTGATCTCCAGAATCAAGGTCATGGCAAAGATGAACATCGCGGAAAAACGTCTCCCTCAGGATGGTCGTTTGGATGTCAAGATAGGCAATAAGGAGATCGATGTGCGGGTCTCCACCATTCCGACTTCTTTTGGGGAACGTGTGGTGCTCAGGCTTCTTGACAAATCAGGTTCTTTAATTTCACTTTCAGATCTGGGTCTTGGCTCAGACAAGCTTGATCTGCTTGAAAACCTTGTCAGATCCCCGAATGGCATCATACTTGTTACCGGTCCCACCGGAAGCGGCAAGACAACGACTCTGTATGCAATTTTATCATCCATCAATATACCCGATATAAATATTATTACCATTGAAGATCCGGTTGAATACCAGATTAAAGGGATCAGCCAGATACAGGTCAATCCAAAAATAAACTTAACCTTTGCCAACGGCCTGAGATCCATTGTCAGGCAGGACCCGGACGTTATACTGGTCGGCGAAATACGGGATCGGGAAACAGCGGAAATAGCGGTTCAGTCGGCACTGACAGGACATCTTGTTTTTTCCACACTTCATACAAATGATTCTGCAAGCGCCATTACACGCCTTGTTGATATCGGCGTTGAACCCTTTTTAATTTCATCATCGGTTTTAGCTGTGGTTGCCCAGAGACTTATCCGTGTACTTTGCAGAGATTGCAAACAGCCGTATACGCCCGATCATACGACTCTGGAACGTATCGGAATTACAGCGGATCAATTCCAGGAGACAACCGTCTACAGGGCGGATGGATGTGAAAACTGTTTTCATACGGGATACAAGGGCCGTACCGGAATTTTCGAAATAATGCTTTTGGACTCCAGTTTAAAAAGCCTTATACTTACAACCTATGATTCGAGCCAGATAAAGAATGCGGCGTTGAATCTTAATATGGTTACCTTGCGTCAAGACGGCATCCAAAAAGTGTTAAGGGGCATTTCAACAATAGAGGAAGTTGTACGGGTTACGCAACAGTAGGAGAGGTAACATCTCAACAAATAATGGATTTGGGTCAATAGGATCATTTAATACACCAGTACTTATTGAGACGTTACTAAACAATGATTAAAAAACCTTATTTTATTATTATTTTTGTAATTCTATTCATGAATTACAATACTTGTTTTGCCGAACAGAAATCAACCGTTACAAAAAGACATAGCCCTTCATTTGGAACAGCGGAAAAACAAGAGAACTTTGTTCTTTATCCGATAAAATTTTACAGAAACACCATTTCAAGAGCTGACGGCAACCGTTGTCCCATGTATCCGTCATGCTCACAGTATTGTATCGAGGCGTTTAAAAAACACGGCTCTTTTTTGGGCTGGATTATGTGTAGTGACCGGCTTATGCGTTGCGGCAGAGACGAG
>CAZDAB010000867.1:0-1390 GCA_964502855.1 uncultured Desulfobacteraceae bacterium
TATGGTTTATAATACTTCTACAATTTTGGTGGTGAATTTAGGTAACCCAAAATCCTTCGCTTAATTTTACTAATTCCTTTAGTAATAAGGTTCTGTGCCAATCTTGCCTGCACCTAAGTATTATACCTAAATTCTTAAACGTAGTATTAAAGACATATAGCATCTTACTTGCCAAAACAGGCAACGCTATGATAAAAATAGTTTTATTTTGCCCTGAAAAACCTGGTCCTTTGGGCCAGGATTCTTTACTTTGGGTTGGTCTGGAATGCCGTATGATTTCATTTAACACTTATTTAATCGTCTATATTTGTATCTATCTGAGCAGTTTTGCATTTTATATGGCTATTGAGGGAATAAATGTCACTTATCTCAAGAAATATGGGCAAAAGGTGCCTGTGGCTTTTGAGGGGATGATTGATGAGAAAGAATTGCAGAAGATCAGGCGGTACACCGTGGATAACATCCGTTTTAAGCTATTTCAAACCAGCATCAGTAAAATTATTTTTCTTTATATCATCCTCTCCGGCATCCTGCCATGGTTGGCTGAATCTCTTTCCCTGATGAATTTTTTAATGGCCGGCCTTATTTTTTTTGCAGTTATAGGCCTGTTAGAAGTATTAATGGGTCTTCCTTTCGATTATTATCACAGTTTCGTTCTTGAGGACAGATACGGCTTTAACACAAAAACCCTGAAAATTTGGATCGCTGATTTGGTAAAGTCGATGGTGGTTTTGATCATTTTTGGGGCTTTTCTTCTTTCCGCAGTTCTTTTGATGGTAACCTATGCCGGGCAGAACTGGTGGATTTGGGCGTGGATTATTTTTTTGTTATTCCAATTGATGATGACCTTACTCTATCCTACGGTCATTGCGCCGCTTTTTAACAGGTTCACATCCCTTGAAGATTCCGAACTTAAAGACAGGATTAAACAGTTGGCCAAAACAGAAGGCCTTGCCGTTGAGGGAATATACCAGATGGATGCAAGCAGAAGAACCAGACATACCAATGCGTATTTTTCAGGAATGGGAAAAGCCAAGCGGATTGTGCTGTTCGATTCTCTGATCCGATCACACAGTCAGGATGAAATTCTGGCGATTTTGGCTCATGAAATCGGACATTTGAAAAAAAATCATATTAAAAAACAATTTATTGTTGTTAGCGTTGTGTCCCTGTTTCTTTTTTTCCTGGCATCAAAGCTGTTAACATGGCAGGTTATGTATCATAGTTTCGGTTTTTCAAGTATGCCGTGCTACGTGGGTCTCTTTTTGGTGGGCATCCTATGGGGGCCGGTAAATTTTTTCATATCCCCCATCGGGATGGCGATTTCCAGAAAATTTGAAAGGGAAGCGGATTTTTACTCGCTTGGGATTTTAAAGACCGCAAAACCACT
>CAZDAB010000868.1:0-1379 GCA_964502855.1 uncultured Desulfobacteraceae bacterium
TCACAAAATCCCGGGTCTGGACCCTAAGGCAATTTTACCATTTTTTGACGCTTCAACGGATCATACCTGAAAATATCGCTACTGCTATACCAATATCCAAAAATCGAAAAAACGGTACCAGAGTTTCTCACACAAGAGGAATCCTCCATAGGCGGACAAGTATAAGCTTTTAATTCGCCACTTAAGTGAACGGGCAGATTCATCTATGGGACTGAGAAATCTTATCATATTCATGCTGCATATATCCACAAGTCAAGCTTTTGTTGAAACAATAAGATCCTAATATTATGCTAAAAATTGTTCTATGTCACTATCCATGAATGACACCGTTTCCCCTATCAGTTGTTAACCAATATTCCAATGGACGTCCCCAAAATCCCTATAGGTCATTTAGCCAATTGAGAATCTCTAACTCTCCTTTTTGAGGGGTCACTTTGTGGCCACCCTTCACAACGATATAGGCATTTTTTATATTTGGAGGGGCCTTGCTAAAAGCGTAGGCTTTGCCCTTGGGATACATGGGATCTTTCTCCCCAAGAATCCACAACAATGCAACTCCAGGCTTTAGATTAGCAGTATTAACTGGCATCACAGCCGGTCCGTTTGGGTCAAACCAACTTAAATACACCTCTGCTCTCATCTTTTTTTTACTTTTTTCCCCTTGATTTACATCATTAAATTCTTCTTTTTGATCACCGTTGCCAGATTTCACCATTTTTTTAGCGCGTTTCCAGTCATTGCCTATTAAATTTTGGAATGCACTTCCCTCTGGTACGTGTCCAGGGGCAATTGCAAGGATTCCGGCAATCCCTTCATATCTAGCACCATAACCTAATGCGGCATTCGCACCCATGCTATGTCCGCCAATAACAATTTTGGAAGCCCCTTTTTTAATTAGTTTTTTAACTTCTCCATCAATTTCCGCCATGGATTCTTCATAAGTTTTGTCATATCCACGGTCTCGCGACCATGGCATATTTGGAGCAGACACCAAGAATCCTTTCCCCTCAAGAAAACTAGAGAGTTTACCAATTGGCGTATTTGGCTGCGATGTCCCACCTTTCCCATGCATAAGTAGCACCCCAACTTTTTCAGAAGCCTGTATCGTGTTTGCATTCAGACAAATGGTGAATATAAGTAACGTAATTATTGATTTCATGCGACCTCCTCATTTTTTTGAGTTTGTTTTATTGTCCTAACGCAGAAGTCACCAGCTGGTGTGGAGCGGAGCGAAACAACGGTCTGGTGAACTGATAGGTTGTGTGCCGGGCACGGCACGCATTCTTAAGGGTGCGTTGAGCTTACCCTATATTTTAAAGCTTAACAAGTCCCAAACCCAGCCTGATGGAGGCGGCTCGAAGCGTAGCGAAGAGGCGAGC
>CAZDAB010000869.1:0-1375 GCA_964502855.1 uncultured Desulfobacteraceae bacterium
GATTGTTGGCAATGGCCACCCTGTGGGTATAGCGCGCCAGATATTCGAGCACATACTCCGGTTGCTCAATGGGGTCCCTGATATCTACCACCCAATCACAGGCGTAACAGCTATTCACCAGCGCCCTGAACCCGCCGGCAGTTCCAACGGATTCAGTGTTTCCAGGGAAAATCAACTCATTATTTTGATAGGCTTTGTTCAGATAATAGATAAATTTTCCCCTGAACACCGGTGACAAGGCCTGTATCGGAAAAAGGTAGTCCCTTTGGCACCCGATCCATTGATTCCCGTCATGGGCAAGGGCGCCGCCCGGAACAAGACAATGCAGGTGAAAATGATCATTGAGCAACCGGTCCCAGGTATGCAGAATCGAAATAAAGCCCAGTTTGCCGCCAAGCCCGTTTGCCGGGTTTGCGGCAAACTCAAGCAGGGTCTCTGATACCGCCTTGAATAAAATCCGCAGCATCACCTTCTTGTTGCACAATATCACAGGATTAAGCTCGTGGGGCAGGGTAAAGACTGTATGAAAATATGGCACCGGCAAAAGTTCCGCTTTTCGCGCTTCAAGCCACTTTTCCTTTGTAATGGTCTGGCATTTGGGGCAGTGGCGGTTGCGGCACGAATTGTATGCATTGCGCTGGGTTCCACAATTATCGCACTGTTCAATATGGCCGCCCAGATAGGCGGTGCGGCAATTCAAAATATCATAGACCACCTTGTAGTGTTCCGGCGGCATCCGGTATTTTGTCAAATAATCCGAAATATGCTCACGTAAAATATTGGCAACTTCAACCTTTGGTTTTTTGCAACCATACGCTGCTGGTGCTCTGCTATTTGTCCGTGTCATCTGTATCCTCCCACAGGCTTGTGTTCTGTTTTTCTTCATCGACAAAATCAAATGGACTTTTCACCATCCCAAGCCCTTGCCTGGAGACATGAAGATATGCCATGGTGGTGGATAACGATTTGTGCCCCATCAGTATTTGTATTCTGCGAACATCGTAGCCTGCCTCGAGAAGATGTGACGCAAAGCAATGACGCAACGTGTGAATGCCTTTTCCCTTTGTAATGCCCGCTTTTTTCTTGGCCTTATAGTAAATGCGCTGCGCCGAGGAGATTGATATGTGCTGTATCAAATTCTTTGCGGGAAACAGCCAGTTCTCCGGGCGGTATCCTTTATAGTAGATACGCAATTCTTTTAACAACCGCTGTGAAAGAATCGTATAGCGATCCTTTTTGCCTTTGCCCTGGTCGACGCGAATAACCATCCTGGAACTGTCGATATGTTCCTGTCTCAGGCTGACAAGTTCACTTACCCTCAACCCTGCTGAATAGGCTGTCATCAGTATGACCCTATGTTTAATATTGGCCGGAC
>CAZDAB010000870.1:0-1374 GCA_964502855.1 uncultured Desulfobacteraceae bacterium
CCCACACCACACTATTTTCCTGGACAATGTTTTTGATGCGCTCGTATTTTCCGCCCAGAGCTTTTATCTTTACATCTATCGAAACATTTTCTTTAAACGATATATTCAATAATAATAGATATTCTATCAAATTCGGTGTGGCGGCAGAGTCGGATATAATCGGGATAACGATAATACTTCGGTCGTCTTTCCGTCCTATGCCAATATATACATTCCCTTCCCGTACAATGATTCTTTTGGTCCCCTTAAGCAGAGAATCGGTTTCTACACGGGACGGAATCGGTTTTAACGTGCCGTCTTTCTTTATTATTTCTATTGTGGTTTGATCCGTGGGTTCTCCGAGAAGGTTCAGGCCTTGGATTCTGTAAAAAATGGCTCCTTTTATATCCGAAACGATTCCCTGCAGATTTTTAAGAACCATGATATTCCTGTTAATAAGCTGAGACGCATCGATATTGTATTGGGTCAATGTTTCGAAAAGTATCCCTTCCACCTTCTCACTGATACGGCTTGTCCCCACAGTGACGGTTTTCGCCTGGTGCCGGATAGCGTCCACAGGCCGGGACATGCAGTTAATGGATTGTCCCAAACACTCAAAAAGCGTGTTCAGCATGTTCAGCGCCGTACCTTTTTTCCCGAAGTCTATTTCAAAATCAGATACCGGCAGCCTCCCGGACAGATATTTTAAAAGCAGAGTCAGGTCCGATGCTGCTTCAAGCCCCATGGCAGACGGAAAACTGTTATCCGATTTTTTCCTTCTGAATTCTTTATAGAAAAAAGCAATTTTTTCCCTGAAAGATTTTTCAAGTATCAACTCGTAAACATCCATTCCTTTATTCGCATAATCGTCTACGGTTTTCCGGATATCTTTATTGAACCCGTATAGAAAACGTGACCCTTCATTAATTGTCATGGCAGCGTAATATCCCCAGATATGTCCCACCAGGGTATTCAGGATGGGGGCAAAATGCTCACTGACAATCGGGACGTGTAAAACATCCTCTGCATAGGGCTTAAACCGGTTTTCACCTTCGTTAGCGATTACAACGACCGTAGCTTTATGTGCCTGGAATATTGCCGTATCCTTTATAATATCTCCAATTACCGTCCCCCTGGCTCCGGCGGCGCAAACAATGATCAGCGGTTCCGAAGACAGATCGATGTGTTTTTTATCTTCAACATAATCAGATGAGATCGTTTTATAGCAAAGTTCACTCAGTTTGATCCTGATTTCATCTGCGGAAGCCTTGTTGGGGCCGCTGCCCACGACGGCCCAGTATGTCTTGGTTGTCGCAAGTCTTTTTGCAGAATTCCCGATTTTGTTATGCATTGAAAGGATTTTTCTCATATGGCCGGGCATTGCAAGAAGCTCTT
>CAZDAB010000871.1:0-1372 GCA_964502855.1 uncultured Desulfobacteraceae bacterium
AATATATCTGGCGGGGGCAGGAATTGAGCCGTGACAGTATCGTTATTCAGCCGTCCATGACGATCAGCTACATGGGTTTTTCAGGCAATCTCTGGGGCAACCTGGACACCGACAAATACGTCGAATCCGGTGAAGATCATAAATGGAACGAGACCGATTTCACGCTTTCCTATGGCAAGGGGTTTGGTATGTTGAGCGTGGAAGGGGGCTATATCTATTACGCTCTGGACGGTGTTGATGACACCCAGGAGATCTTTCTGTCTCTGGGTCTTGATACGCTCCTTTCGCCGAAGCTGACCGTTTACAAAGATATCGACAATGCCCCGAGTTGGTATTTCCTTTTGGGCATCTCTCATGCGTTCGAGATCTCGGAAAAGGTCTCCCTGGAACTTTCGGGATCAATCAGTTACTTGCTGAGCGACGACAAGGATGCCTATCCCGAGATCGATAATTACGCGCCTACGGGCGATAAATTTGAAAACTTTCACGATGGGGTGATTTCGGCAAGCCTGCCCGTCGCCGTTACGAAATATATGACCATCACCCCGTCGTTGTCATATACTTTCCCGCTTTCAGGCGATGCAAGCGACGAAATGGAATGGCGTAGCGCGGGCTTCCGCGATAAGACCAGCGGCGACGAGAACTTTATCTACGGTGGCGTAACCGTGAGCATGGCCTTTTAGGCAAAATTTGGATCCCCGCATCAGGCGGTGCGGCCCTTTAAGTAGAGACCTTTGAAAAATGCTCAATTTTGTTCAAGTTCAAGAAAGGCGAAGATTTTAACCGCAGACATACATTGAGTATTTCGAGGATTAAAATCTGAGTCTGACGCAGAAATTGAGCAAAAGGGGGCGTTTTTCAAAGGTCTCAAGGGAGGGGAAACCGGTACTGCCGAAAACCTTCCCATAAGGGCCGCATCTAACCAAAGGTTTCGGAATTTCTATAGAAGTCCTGGTTACCTCTGCAGAGTGCGAAGTGGAGGCGATTTCCGTACCAGGACGACCCCATCTGGTCGGGCTTCAGTTTGACAACCATGCTGCCGCCATTTCCGATGTAAGCGTGTGGGCAGAAAAGGACCAAAAATGGTTATCCCATCCCTCGGGTGTAGACCGGGCGGGCCTGGTGAAAGATGCCGGGAGACGCGAAGCTTTCATCGGTAAGCAGTTCGAACTCATGTTCGCCAATTACATCAAAATGATATCCTGATTCAATTTGACCCGGTAAGCCACCCGACCGTAAGGATCTATGTAAAAGATACTTAAACCTTTCGTAAAAAAATTGTTTTTGGTTTTTGCAATACCATCAAGATTAATATAAAATAATTAGTGTCTGAACGAAAAGTCATGATTTTGCGGGTAAATCGAGGCACAAA
>CAZDAB010000872.1:0-1370 GCA_964502855.1 uncultured Desulfobacteraceae bacterium
AAACCCTTTGTCAAAACTGCAACCAACAAGATTGGGGAATCTATCTTTAGCTCCTTGAGCCATTTCAACAGCCACCTTATCATCTGTTTGTCGCTCCAATACCTGGTGATAAAGAAGGAAACCGTATTGATCTTTTAACACGCAAACACTCAAGCCTAATTCTTGCGCTACGCCGGCTTTACCCTTGCTAATCCACTCGGTATGTGGTTCAAAGATTGAGAAAACCTTTTCTTCGTGTGGAATTTTTTCATCGAAAATGGCTCTTCTTCGAATTTGATCGATTTGGCGCTCTGCATGGCGAATATATTCTTCAACGGTGGTCAGTCTTAAATCCTGAGACACAGATAATATTCCAAGCTCACGCAAAATACGGATCGTCTCTTTTGTCTTTAATACAAAGCCTTGGCATACATGGATGTAGTTTTGATGCTTTCCAACAATAAATTTATCTCTTTGGATCTTTTTAGCTTCATTCTTTGAAGTCGAGCGCTTCAGTCTTTGAATAACACGCAGTAACCGTTTTATCTTTAATATATTATGATGACTTTGCCGCCATGCAGTAATGCCGATCTCTGAACAAATGATGGCGATAAGGGTTATCATTTTTCGCATGGCATCAAACAGTAAATTGGTATCGGTGGGGTAATGCACATCCGTTTCCACCACAAAGGAATCACAGCTTCCTTTTAATTTTTGATCTTTGGTCTTGGGTATGAGATCATGGCCGGCCTGAACAATGATTTGATTGATCTCATCAAGTATTTGTTGGGTTAATAACGACACATTATCTTTTATGGTCTGTAAAGCATAAGCGGCATCAAAATCCATTTTGCCATGTCCGAGCATTTGGCGAAGTTTATTATGATTGTTGGCAATTTCATGCACTTTATCGTAGTCCCAGTTGCAGTTTAACCGCAACGTGCCTAAAACCAAAATCTTCCATAGATCCATTCCGGGTCTTCCGGTTTCATGATTTTTTTTGGGGACAATCTGTTTGAGAACATTGAAAACCTTTTCTCGTATTGCTCTTGTACGGTAAATGTGTTGCAGCCCCATCAGCAGTTTAGGGATTTCATCCCGGGATTGAAGATCAAATTCAATATGGGCAATATCTTTTTTCCAAAATTCCATTTGCAAATTGATGACTTTTCGCATAAATTATCTCCACGAAGATTTTTCGGGTTTGACTCGGTTTAACCTTTCTACTTTACAGGTAGAAGATCGGTATTTAATGTTAATTCAATAAGATAACTACCATCACCAAATCGAGAATGCAAGTAAATTATGCACTACCTGAAAAATCTTCGTTTTATTTTTATGCCATAAATTTAATCTATATCAGTATCTTAGGGATTATCGTTCAAACACTA
>CAZDAB010000873.1:0-1368 GCA_964502855.1 uncultured Desulfobacteraceae bacterium
AATTTTCTGACAGGCGGAAAATGGCTTGATTAGAAATTAGGCGGTGGATTTTGGTGCGTAAACAACACAGCAAAAAATGTGTTTTCATTGCATGCCGACAACGGTTGGATCTTATGATGGGTTGCTCCAATCAACGCAACGCCTTTGTCTAAACCGTTTAACGTATAATCTGATGTGTTGTTAATACAACGATTTCGAAAACCAACAAAAGTGACTACTATGTCAACAGGTTACAATCCTTTTTCTATAAAACGTCATTGTGTTTTTATTATTTTAGGGATCCTTCTTATATGTCCGGGCACATTACAAGCAACCCCCGAAAAACCGATCCTTGCACAGCAAAAAAAAACCATTGTGTTAGATCCGGGCCATGGAGGACATGATAAAGGCGCCCTGGGTCCGGAAGGAACCTTTGAAAAAAATGTGACTCTGGACGTGGCCAGAATGTTAGCCACAGAATTCGAGAATACTTACCGAGTCATTCTTACAAGAACCGATGACTATTTTTTAGACATCCCGTCCCGAACTTCCACGGCCAACCATGTCAAGGCAGACCTTTTCATCAGCATTCACACCGGCGGAAGCTTTCTTCATCAAGCAAGCGGCATCACTCTATATTTTTTCAAAGAAACTGCAGAGCCGGCGTTAACACCCCAAACCGATCCATCCAAACCATTTGAAAGAATTAACAGCCTGTCTGCCTGGTCCGATATTCAAAACGCACATCAAACAACAAGCAAAATCCTTGCCAAATCGTTGCTAAATCGGATCAACGAACAGACAATATTCAAAAAAAGTGAAATTCTGGGTGCGCCGCTAATGGTTCTGGAAGGGGCGGATATGCCCGCCGTCTGCCTGGAAATCGGATATATCACCAACCCGGCTGAAGAAAAATTATTAACAGATATCCGCGTGTTATCTAATATTGTCCAGGGCATCCGAAACGGCATCGACGATTTTTTTGAAAAAGTTCGTTAATCGTTTTTATGTACTTGCATGCGCATTAAAATCATGGTACCTAAAACTGCACACAAATTTTAAACGGCTTAAATAAATAAAATTATATTATACTGTTAGCATATGGAGTGTATGTTCTGTGGTGCATCATATTGCTGAGTATGATAATAAAAGAAATTTTTAAAATTTGTGCCCTTCGGGATTACCTCTTTGACTGCATCTTCGGTGTTGCAGGGCGTTTGCAGTAGGTTACTACGGCTGTACACCCTGCGCCTTGAAGCTGCGGCCAAATAGGCAATTGCAGATTTTAGGTAGTAAAAAAACTGCACATCATCGGGGCGTGGCGCAGCCTGGCAGCGCGCCTGCTTTGGGAGCAGGAAGTCGGAGGTTCAAATCCTCTCGCCCCGACCA
>CAZDAB010000874.1:0-1366 GCA_964502855.1 uncultured Desulfobacteraceae bacterium
ACCTGGCGTTTATCTCTCAGAGTGGCGCTATTTGCTCGGCAATCCTCGATCTATCCATGCAGGAAGGTTTCGGTTTCAGCCATTTTGTGAGTATCGGTTCCATGGTGGATGTGGATTTCGGCGATTTGATCGACTTTTTGGGTGCCGATCCCCAGGTAAGCAGCATTTTACTTTACATAGAAAGCCTGACCCATGTGCGTAAATTCATGAGCGCGGCCCGGGCGGTGTCCCGCTCAAAACCGATCATCGTGCTCAAGTCCGGACGCAGTCCGGCCGGAACCAAGGCGGCGGCTTCCCACACCGGGGCAATGGCAGGGGAAGACAATGTCTACGATGCGGCTTTCATGCGTGCGGGCATTGTACGGGTAGACACCATCGGAGAGCTTTTCGACTGCGCTGAATTGATGGCCAGACAGCCGCGTCCCACCGGAGCCAGGCTGGCGGTAATTACCAATGCCGGCGGGCCTGGGGTTATGGCGGCCGATGTCCTGAGCCGCTACGGTTCGGAACCCGCTGAGCCGAAACCGGAAACCCTTGCAAAGCTGGATGCCCTATTGCCGCCCCTCTGGAGCCGGTCCAACCCCATCGACATATTAGGAGATGCATCACCTCAGCGCTTTGCCGACGCTGTAAAGATCTGTGTTGGAGCCAAAGAATTTAATGGTGTCCTTGTGATCCTCTCTCCCCAGGCCATGACCGATCCTACGGCTGTTGCCGAAATGCTGGCGTCAAGCTTTCAAAAGAAACCATATCCTCTGTTTACCGCCTGGATGGGGGGCGTGGATGTTGCCAAAGGCAAAGAAATTTTGAATCAAGCCGGAATTCCCACCTATGACACACCGGAACAGGCCATTCGAGCCTTTCTCTACATGGTTGATTATTCCCGCAACCTTAAGATACTCCAGGAAATTCCTCCGAAGCTGCCCCGGTCGATTGCTTTTGACCGCCGTCAAGCCCGAAAGCTCATTGATACGGCGCTTTCTAAAAGCAAGCCGGTTATGACCGAACTTGAATCCAAGGCTCTGCTGGCGGCTTACGGCCTACCGGTCATCCCCACGCAAGTCGCTGCTTCCGCCCAAGAAGCGGTTCAATTGGCCGGACAAATCGGATATCCTCTGGTCATGAAAATCCTTTCTCCCGATATCCTGCACAAAACCGACGCCCATGGAATACGGCTGGATCTTCGCACGGAAGCGGATGTCCGCAAGGCATATGATGAAATTGTTGCAAACGCTAAAGCATACGATGCCCAAGCCGATATCCAGGGGGTGACCCTGCAATCCATGATCCGGCAGCCGGATTATGAAATTCTTATGGGAAGCAAACAGGATGAAAACTTCGGACCGGTGATCTTGTTCGGCATGGG
>CAZDAB010000875.1:0-1359 GCA_964502855.1 uncultured Desulfobacteraceae bacterium
AGCCTCGCAGGATTTCGATGATTTCCTTTTTACCCATAATTATCCCTTCCACGATTTTTAAACCCATCGAATTCAATGGCGTTAAAATCCGTTTTCACAAAAACAACAGCAATAGGATCAGGTCTTCATTTTTGAGATGCGCCGATTAAAACCGGCAAGGTGGTGGGAATGCGAAAGTCCTACGTCGAAGGTTTAGCTAACCACGTCGACCCTGAGTCATGTGGCAAATTTGGTAACAGATTTGTCGAAGCGTTGACAGGGGTATGTTTAGGCTGGGTATTGAGCCCTGAAATGCAGACGAATATTCCGGGTGCCGACGTTCTTCAAGAAAGCGGAAGGCAACATTGTATACACCGTTATGGCGAGGGGTATGCAGACCCGGCGGGGTCGGAGACCCCATGCATGCACGGAGACATCTTGCGCGGGAATCGGGAGGCCCTGTATTTTAACCACTATAGATTGCATAGAGGTGCGCATGGAGAACCCTGAGGGGGCACGGCCATGGTGAATAGATACAGGGAGTCGGACAGCCTCATAGTATCTGAGAAGCCTTCGAACAGAATACGTGACAATAAGTGTATGGCGGAGAAGGTGGAGAAAAGGAGGTTGGCCAAGGGGAATCGGATTGGGCAAAACAAGGGCCGGACGCAGAGCCGGGTAACCTTGCAAAGTGCGCTCGATCTGATACGGCAAAAAGCCGAGATGGATAGGAACGAGCAGTTTACAGCGATTTGGCACCACATATATCGCATTGACAGGCTCAGGGCGGCGTATCTAAACTTAAAGCGTAAAGGCGCACCGGGCATTGATGGTCGGACATGGGAGGAATATGGCAGGAACCTTGAGAGTAACCTCACGGAACTTTCCGGACGGCTTAAAAGGGGAGCTTACCGGGCAATGCCGGTAAGAAGAACATACATCCCCAAGCCAGATGGTAGGCAGCGACCAATTGGTGTGCCAGTGCTTGAAGATAAGATTGTTCAGCGAGCAACAGCAGAGGTTTTAAATGCTATCTATGAAGTTGACTTTTTGGGTTTTTCCTATGGATTTCGACCTGGCCGCAATCAACATAATGCATTGGATGCGGTGACAGTCGCACTGGAGAGTAAGAAGATAAACTGGGTGCTTGATATCGACATTCGTGGATTTTTGATGCAATCGACCACAAATGGATGATAAGGTTCATTGAGCATCGAATCGGGGATAAGCAGGTAGTAAGACACATTAAAAAGTGGTTGAAAGCTGGTATATTTGAAGATGAGCAACAATGGGAAACAGTGGAAGGTACGCCCCAGGGCGGCAGTATGACTCCCCGAACGCAAAAGATAACTTGGTATTTTTGCGGATTCTAATGATAAA
>CAZDAB010000876.1:0-1356 GCA_964502855.1 uncultured Desulfobacteraceae bacterium
TGGTGAAAATCAATCTCACATTATCGAGCATATGCACGGACACGGCCTGTATAACGATTGCTTCCGCCGTCGCCAACCCAAATCCTTTAATAAGAATGTGGGGACTTAAAATGTTAGAAATTCATGGCCAACGGCTATTTAAAACCGGATCGATTCAAAAATTTTTCGAAAAATTTCCAGAATCATCGGATGTTCCATCATTTCCGAAAGAGAACGAAGCCAACTCTTTTTCTTTGTTGGATCAAGATCCGGTTGATTCTGTATCTCATGAATTATGCTTTCAAAAAAAACAGAAGGATTAATGGTTGTAGTATGGGTTTGAACAACACCGCCGATATTTTGGGTCTGAACAACATCGCCGAGACTTCCCGAATCGATTTTAATATCACCAATTTCAAACGATTGGCTAATATGTTCGGAACGAGGGTTAAATTCATGAGGGCCTTCAACAAAATCTACGCCTTTAGGCGTTATTTCAATGGTTCGGCCGATCCCAAGCCTAACGAAATCTTTATCAGAAAGATATTGTGCGTTAAAATCGACTTCCTTATAATCCACACCAATTTCTTGAGCAATATCGGGAAGAGACCCGTGACCGTGGCCGGGCGTTTTCTCATATTCCTGATAAAGAAATTTCAAAATCTTTTTTCTAATTTCGATTTTGTCCACTGGATTCATCCTGTTGTTTTGGTTTTAGGTCAACTTGTAAAACAATTTAATAAATAGGTCAACGGCAGATTATTATAAAATATCTTGATGGGTTGGGAGGATAATAATGAGAAAAGAAAGACCAAAAAAAGAGGAAGTTCAGAGGGTTTTAAATGAGCTTTCAGAAAAAGAAATAAAACAATTAAGCAAAGAGAACCCCTTTCGCGTGGACCGAATCAATAAAATTAAAGAGCTTTATAGGCGCGGCGTTAAGGTGCATGTCCTTGCAAAAATAACCGGGTTTAGCAAAACTTCTATCTATAGAGCCATTAGAGGCGAGCCAAAATTTTATACCAAGGCGATGAATGTTTAAGATTAATAATAATTGGGAATAGTCAAGATATCTTGATTGTTCCCAATTATTATTAATTTTTAGCTTGGCTGATTTTTCCCAATAAATCAGACAGGATTTTTGCGCCCTTTTTTCGCCCCCCCCGTGACACCATTTTTCCAGAACCTCATGCACATTTTTCCAGAACCTCATGAAAAGTGACAACCCGATAGACGGCAATCGGTTCATTAAGCCCCTTGACCGTTGCTGAAGGCAGGGTTTCAACTTCTATGTCGTCGGGAAGTTGCTGATACGTGGATTCACTGATAAGGATTTCACCGCCTCTTGCCATGCCTTGTAGCCGTGCGGCAATATTG
>CAZDAB010000877.1:0-1350 GCA_964502855.1 uncultured Desulfobacteraceae bacterium
GCTTCAATTTTCACGATTTTATCCAAAAAACATACACGAAAAGTCCCGCCAAATTAAAAGTCTTACAAAATTAACATTTCAAGAGGAAAGCGTATTATGCTAAATTGGAGCTTGATTTCGCCACATAGTCAATTGCCGTTGATTCATGTTGTCAATGAGGATGACGAACTTCTTTCCAATAATTGTGATACCCAATGGTATTCAATTCTAAAAAATTTTCCATGGGAAAATTACCGCGAGTTGGGTGCGTCATACTATAACGCTTTGTATGATTTCAACATTTCAAAACAACTTAAAGCAGAAGACTCCAAAAAAAATAAAGAGACAAAAGATGCAGGTCGCCAAAGACTCCTATTTAACCGAACAACAATGGACAAGTCAAAAACCGTTCTACATGAAATGAAGCCTAAGCAGATAGCAGTACCCCTTGTATCGGCCCAATCCGTTTCGCCCGGTGTTGTTCCCAAACGATTGGGCGGAAAGAAGCCCAAATGTTTTTTTGCGCTTTTTAAAAGTTTTACGGGTGCCTGTCTAATGGGATTTGCCCCTGAGCCTGAAGTTGTTCATAATCTTCTGACGTCGAATCTTTCCTTTGCCCGAGTTTGCGGTTTTGTTCCAAATAATATTGACGAACGATATTGGTACAGAAATATTCCGAGTCTGCGTAAAATTGAGCAATTTGATCAAATCATGACCGAGTATGGACTGTGGAATCAAAACAAATGGGAGGAAGTACGTCGCAATATTGAGCAAGGAATCATCAAGAAAGAAAACGAACTCGTTGGCGACACCACTCATTATCATGCATATTCCGGTTTTGAAACCGTTGCTTATACGGACCCCAAAGGTAAAGAGAAGAAGAAGTCCCAATCCAAAGTTACCAAAAATTGTCGCTGTGAGAATAAAGAAAATTGTCCCCATCCATGGGATTTGGCAGATGATGGAGCTGGTACCATCGTAAAATCCAATGGAAAGATGATTTGGGGGCATAAAGCTTCTGTGCTGGGTTTGCCCCGACAGGGGATTGCCCTGGATGCCACAGCGGTAGCCGATGCCGCAACCTTTGACGGTGAAACATTACTTCCTCATGTGGAGGTGCTTTTCGAGAATCTGCCCGAAGTTAAGCCGTGGATCGACAGAATTCTTTATGACAGCGCTTGTGATAATGGAAAACTGAGAAACACTTTTAAGGATCGGTTTGGAATCGAACTGAAAGCATCTTTCAATCCTCGAAGGACAAAGCCGGTTACAGAGAATCTTCCCCCTGGCATGGCCAAAATCACAGCTTCAGGCAATCTCATATGCAATGGCGGTTTTGAAATGGACTACAAAGGCGCCCGTTTTGATTTT
>CAZDAB010000878.1:0-1346 GCA_964502855.1 uncultured Desulfobacteraceae bacterium
ACAGACGTTTTGTTGCGGCAGCGGGGCGGGTCTCAATGCCGGAGAAAACATGGAGCTGAGGATGCAGGGCGCTCTGCCCAGACTCAATGCAACCAAATATGTCCACGAAAAACACGGTGTGAATATGCTGTCGTGTATCTGCGCCATTGACAGGGCTGCGTTTCCCACTGCGTTGGAGTACTGGCTTCCTGAAGTGGATAACTGCGGTGTTCACGAGCTGGTGTCCAATGCCCTGATTCTGCCCGGAGAAAAAAAGAGGACGGTAGACCTGCGCAACGAACCGTTGCCGGGAATGGAGGATGACGATGCCGAATAAAAAAAAGATGTATGATAAAGGAGCAGTTATAGTAGGTCTTTGCATCTTTGTGATTTTGATAACGTTTCCTTTCTGGTTCAACTTTGGAAATGCCGCTCCGGCGCCGGAACCCAAAATTGCTGACAAAGCCAAAGCCGCCAAAGAGTGTGTCATGCCCAAAGCATACATGAAGGCGGAACATATGCAGATTCTTAATGAATGGAGGGATACGGTTGTACGAGACGCCAAAAGGATCTATGTAAACAGCAGTGGGAAGGAATTTAATATGAGCCTTACCAATACCTGTTTGGATTGTCACACGGAAAAGGCTGAATTTTGTGATAAATGCCACAATTATGCTTCGGTAAGCCCTTACTGCTGGGACTGCCACATCGATCCAAAGGAGATCAAGTGATGAAAAGCAGCAGAAGAAAATTTTTGAAAATAGCCGGAGTTTCAGTACTCGGTTTAGGGGCCAAGCCGGTACTCGATGTGCTGGCATCATCCGGTGAGCATGAGGCAACATCCACGCCTGAAATCAAGAAAGGCAAAGACGCCCTGATAGCCAAAAGATGGGCCATGGTTGTTGACACCCGCAAGATCGAATCCGAAGAAGACCTCAAGCCCATGATTGAGGCCTGCAATAAAATCCATAATATCCCTGATTTTGAAAATAAAAATCATGAAATCAAATGGATATGGATAGAAGAGTTTCAACATGAATTTCCGACCCAGGAACATGAATTCGTAGATGAAAGGGTCAAGCATTTACCTTTTTTAACCCTTTGCAATCATTGTCAAAATCCTGCCTGTGTTCGGGTTTGTCCTACAAAGGCAACGTTTAAACGCGAAGACGGAATCGTGCTCATGGATTTTCATCGGTGCATTGGATGCAGGTTTTGCATGGCCGCCTGCCCCTATGGATCGAGAAGTTTCAATTTCAGGGATCCCCGCCCCTTTATCAAAGAGACCAACCCCAAATTTCCCACCAGAACCAAAGGGGTTGTTGAGAAATGTAATTTCTGTGCGGAAAGACTGGCGGTCGGGGAAA
>CAZDAB010000879.1:0-1344 GCA_964502855.1 uncultured Desulfobacteraceae bacterium
AACGAATAATAATATCCTTCAAGATCTTGTTGAGTGCCGTACCGATATGAATATGCCCGTTTGCGTAAGGAGGGCCGTCGTGCAGTATAAACTTTTCACGGCCTTTGGACGCCTGTCGGATCTTTTCGTATAAACGGTTCTCATCCCACAGGCGCAGCTGCTCGGGTTCGCGCCTGGCGAGACTGGCTTTCATGGGAAATTTTGTGCTGGGAAGGTTGAGTGTCTTTTTATAGTCCATACATCCTCCAAATTCGGATTATATTTGAGCTGAAATTCAATGCCGTATAACTTTGTAAAACTTAAATAGTGTCCATCCATAAATGGTCTTTTTGCCCAATCTTAGCGTTACGTTCAAAAAATAATCCTCGGAATATTAAACATATGCCTGTGGTTATTTTTTTCACATGCCTTGATCTTGAACAAAAATCCTCATTTCTGAATGGACACTAAATAATTTTTCAACAGGTTATGGAGACCACCGAGGACAAAATGTAAAAAATACTTGTAAAACCATTTTCTGTCAAGAAAATAGGCGTAACCTGATTTGGCAAATTTGGCGTTCACACAAAAATAATTTCATATTTTAGGTGCGTTCTCTTAAGATGCGGTCCAGCAAAAAGCCCGAACAATATCTTGTTCGGGCCTATTGATGTCAATCGAAACGTCTGCTTTTTTAAACAGGACCTAGCAGCGGTTCTAATATACTCCAAGATCTTTCAGGACGGCATTGATACCCAGTTTTTTGACTTTCAATATTAAGAACTCGGCAATTGTCGGTTGATACGCTTTTACTTTAAGATACATATTGGCTTCCGAGGGGGTTTTGCTTCCTTTCTTATTGTTACACGATTTACAAGAAGATACGCAGTTTTCGAAATCTGTTTTACCCCCCCTCGATTTTGGAATAATATGGTCAATCGTCAATTTTCTTTTTTCACCGCCGCAATAAGCACATTTGAATCCGTCCCGGATCAGGACGTTCTTTTTGCTGAAAGGGACCCTGTTGATGTAGAGTGTTCTGATAAGCTTTATCAGCCTCATTACTGCAGGAACTTTAACGGCAAGCCCTTCAGCGGTTCTGATTAATCTTTCGGAATGTCTTAAAACCTGAACCTTGCCCTTTGCGATCAAGCACATTGCCCTTTTCCAGTTGACAACATTCAGAAAAGTATAGTCGGCATTGAGCAAAACACATTGATCCATATTTTTAACCCCTGTTCAATTATTCCAGAGCCCTATACCCTATTTTTCTATAAAAATCAAGACGTCTTTAACATTTGAATGTTATTTATTTGAGGGGTCGGGGAGTTTTTCTTTTAGAGCCCCAAATTAAGCGGAATGAAT
>CAZDAB010000880.1:0-1326 GCA_964502855.1 uncultured Desulfobacteraceae bacterium
CAGAACAAAAATGGTTTCAGGAAGTCGTGGTCAAGGGAACTTACATCAGCAATGTGTTCATGGGGTATAGAAAATTTCCCCATGTGGCTGTTGCCGTGCTGCGACGAACAGAAGACGGCGAGGCTTTGATCCTTCGTGCTACTATTGATACCAGCAAGTTCGACGATATTATTGCCTCCATGGGGCTGAATCCCGAAAGCGATGCCTTTTTAATTAGCCGTAGCGGAATCATACAGACCTCTTCCAGGTTTTACGGGGAAATAATGGATCAGTGCCCGTTGTCATTTCCCCCGGGGAATTATGAGCCCATCGTCACCGAGGCAACAGATCCCCGGGGCCGTGAAATACTGGTCGCTTGTGCGCCCTTCTCAAGTGCAGAATATGCTCTGGTTCTTGTTAAACCCAAATCTGATGTGTTGCATACCTGGCATACGCTCAGAAGTAAAATGCTTTTTATTTTTATCTCCAGTGTCATGCTAATAATTCTAGTGGTTTTAAAGCTTACGGACACTCTTGTAAAACGGGTTAAAGAGGCCGATGAAAAACGAGAATTAGCCTATCGTGAAATCCAACATACGCATAAGCTTGCATC
This sequence comes from uncultured Desulfobacteraceae bacterium, assembly GCA_964502855.1. Taxonomy (GTDB): domain Bacteria; phylum Desulfobacterota; class Desulfobacteria; order Desulfobacterales; family UBA11574; genus S5133MH16. The sequence continues at coordinate 593 of CAZDAB010000880.1, forward strand.
CATCGGAAGACTGGCTGCCGGCGTGGCCCACGAAATTAACAATCCTATGGCGATTATAAACGAAAAAGCGGGCTTAATGAAAGACCTAGTTGCATTTGATGATCAATTTCGGAAAAAGGAAAAATTTCTGGGACTGACAGATTCGATACTTAAATCGGTGGAACGCTGCAGGGCCATTACCCATCGCTTGCTGGGCTTTGCGCGCCGGATGGAAGTTCAGCTTGTAGAATTAGATTTAAACGAACTGATTCAGGAGACACTCGGCTTTCTGGAAAAGGAAGCCTTATATCGAAATATTGAGCTGGTACTAAACCTGGCGGATAATCTTCCCCTTATTTCCTCCGACCGGGGTCAGATGCAACAGGTTTTTTTGAATATCATTAACAATGCCCTTGCGGCGGTGGAAGATGAGGGCGAGATAGTGATTACATCATGGGAAGAAGACTCAGATACCGTGGGAGTGTCTATCCAGGACAATGGAAGCGGCATGTCTGAAGAAACACTCAAAAGTATTTTTGATCCCTTTTTTAGTACAAAACAGGAAAACGGCACCGGTTTGGGTTTGGCAATCACTTACGGGATCGTGAAAAAAATGGGTGGAGACATCAAGGTCAAGAGCAAACAGGGAGAAGGCAGTACATTTACAGTTTATTTACCGAAAAAGACAAAAATTGGTCCCGGAGAATGAGATGAAAAACTTAAAAATCTTACTTGTTGATGATGAGGAAGAATTT
>CAZDAB010000881.1:0-1318 GCA_964502855.1 uncultured Desulfobacteraceae bacterium
TTGAAATTATGATCCTCATAATCACTCTGCTTGCCAATCGTTTAAATCTAAATAGCACAAACAGCAGCAAACCGCCATCAAGCGATCCGAACAGGAAAAAGCGGCCGAATAGCAAGACGGGTAAAAAACCAGGCGGCCAAAAAGGCCATGTCGGTACAACACTGAAAAAGGTTGATGATCCTGATAAAGTTGAGGTGATAAAAGTCGATCGCAGCAAACTGCCTGCCGGACGATACCGGCAGGTCGACTTTGAGTCGCGCCAGGTGTTCGATATTGATATTTCAAGAGTCGTGACCGAATATCGGGCTCAGATACTCGAAGATGATAAAGGCAACCGGTTTGTCGCCCCTTTTCCCGACGGTGTTACAAAAGCGGTTCAATATGGGACAGGGCTTAAAGCCCATTCGGTCTATATGTCACAGTTTCAACTTGTCCCCTATAACAGAATACAAGATCATTTTGCCGACCAGCTTCATATACCGGTCAGTGAAGGTTCGATTTTCAATTTTAACAAACAAGCCTTCCGGTTATTGGCCGACTTTGAAAATCAGGCCAATAATGCGCTGGCCGCTTCATATTTTGCCCATGCGGATGAAACGGGCATCAATATCGGCGGCAAAGGACATTGGTTGCATTGCGTATCCAATGATGACTGGACACTTTATTATCCCCATGAAAAAAGGGGCAAAGAGGCTATGGACGACATGGGCATACTGTCCAGGTTCAAAGGGATATTGTGCCATGACCACTGGAAGCCTTACTATAAATACGATTGTACGCACGCTTTGTGCAACGCCCACCATTTACGAGAACTGACAAGGGCTTGGGAGCAAGATGGTCAACAGTGGGCAAAAAAGCTGAAAAAACTGCTTGAAACGATTAATTGCAATGTCAACGATGCCGGCGGTGCGTTGAATGCTCAAGAATCAGAAAAATACCGGCTAAAATACAGAGCCCTGCTAAAACAAGGCGAAAGCGAATGCCCGGAGCCGATCAGGCCAAAAAAAAAGGGCAAAAGGGGTCGGATAAAAAAATCAAAATCCAGAAACTTGTTGGAACGGCTAAGAGATTATGAGCAAGACACGCTCAGGTTTATGGATGATGAACGAGTTCCGTTTACGAATAATTTGGGTGAAAGTGATATCCGGATGACAAAAGTTCAACAGAAGATATCTGGCTGTTTTCGATCAATAGGTGGAGCCCAAATCTTTTGTCGCATTCGAAGTTATTTGTCTACTTGTCGAAAACAAGGCGTCAAGTCAAGCCATGCATTGGATCTGCTGTTTAACGGAAAATTGCCTGATTTTCTTATGCCGAA
>CAZDAB010000882.1:0-1317 GCA_964502855.1 uncultured Desulfobacteraceae bacterium
TAGCGACTCCTTAACTTTAGCTCACTTCAAACTTTAGTTCACTTGTAACTTTTCCGGTTTGTCCGGGTTAGGTTATGGGCATATATTTTTCTATTTCATACTGGCTCACATGGGTCCGATACATATCCCACTCAATCTTTTTATTTTCCACGAACTTATTGAAAATATGCTCACCAAGGGCTTCTCTCACAACTTCTGATTTTTCAACCTCAAGAAGGGCCTCATAAAGGTTATCCGGAAGGGTAGAAATACCTCTCTTGTTTTTTTCTTTTCCAGACATTTTATAGATATCCTCTTCGATAGGATCCGGGAGTTCATACTCATTCTCAATTCCTTTAAGACCGGCCGCCAGCATGACCGCAAAAGAAAGATAAGGATTGCAGGCCGGATCAGGAGCGCGAAACTCTATGCGGGTAGCCACCTCTTTACCGGGTTTGTACATAGGAACCCGAATCATGGCCGAACGGTTGCGCCGGGCCCAGGAAATATAGACAGGGGCTTCATAACCGGGGACCAGCCGTTTGTAAGAGTTGACCCACTGATTGGTCACGGCGACGATTTCCCGCGCATGTTTCATGATTCCGGCAATATACCCCTTGGCCATTTTGGATAAATGGTAGGGGTCATTTCCGTCAAAGAAAAGATTTTTGTTTCCCGCAAACAAGGACTGATGCACATGCATACCGCTTCCGTTCTCGCCAAAGATCGGTTTGGGCATGAATGTGGCATAATACCCATGTTGCCGGGCGATTTCCTTGACCACGATTCGATAGGTCATGGTCTTGTCAGACATGCTGAGTGCATCGTCAAACCGCAGGTCAATCTCATGCTGGCTTGGCGCCACCTCATGATGGCTGTATTCCACCACTATGCCCATGTCCTGCAGAGCGAAAATCGTTTCTCTTCTTAGGTTCGACGCCACATCCAGAGGCAAACTGTCAAAATATCCTCCGGTATCAATTCCTTCAGGCTTTTCTTTGCTTTTAAAATAGAAATATTCGAGTTCAGGGCCCACATAAAAGGTGTACCCTTTTTCTTCTATTTTCTTTAAAAGTCTTTTCAGCACATATCGCGGGTCTCCTTCATAGGGTGTATGATCCGGGTTGACGATGTCGCAGAACATCCGGGCCACCGGTCTTTCCTCGGGTCGCCATGGCAGAAGCCTGAAGGTGGAAGGATCCGGAAGGGCGACCATGTCGCTCTCTTCGATACGCGCAAAACCTTCAATAGAAGATCCGTCAAATCCCATGCCCTCGCTCATACCCGTTTCGAGTTCGGATTGAGTGATTGCAAAGCTCTTTAGCATACCCAGAACAT
>CAZDAB010000883.1:0-1317 GCA_964502855.1 uncultured Desulfobacteraceae bacterium
TATGGCGGTGTCAGCCTCTGTTACCGTATCCATGGCAGCACTGACAATGGGAATGTTTAATGTAATATTTCTTGTCAACGGAGTACGGGTATCAACATCTTTCGGCAGAACATCAGAAAAGCCCGGCAGCAATAATACATCGTCAAAAGAAAAAGCTTCTTCAAGTTGTTCTTTTATCATACATTCCTCCAGGAAGAATTCTGTCGATTTATAAGGTTCATCCAAAACTCAGAGGACGACCCATGGGAAAATATTTCTGAAAATCCCGCTCTTATTTTTTTAAAAACCGAATAACAAATGGAACTGCCTTTTGCAATCTTTAATCGCCCGGATTTTTCATAAGTCGCCTTGACATTAGGTTAATACCCGTAATAAATAACTGTTATGCTCACTGAAATAAACCCCAAAAATCCTCAGGAACGTCTTATCATAAAGGTTGTCGATATCCTTAAAAAAGGAGGTATTATCGCTTATCCAACCGACACTTATTACGGAATCGGATGCGATATTATGAATAAAAAGGCGATTGAAAAGATTTACCAGTTAAAACAGCGGAATAGAATAAAACCATTTAGTTTTATCTGCTCGGGACTCAAAAATATCAGTGATTATGCCAAGGTTTCAAATTATGCATATAAAACCATGAAACGGCTTTTGCCGGGTCCTTATACATTCGTTCTGGAAGGATCCAAACTGGTTCCCAAAATCATGCTTACCCAGCGGAAAACCGCCGGAATACGTGTGCCGGACCATCCGATTTCCCTTGAACTGGTTGAAACGCTGGGGAATCCAATCATCACCACAAGTGCCACAATGCCTGATGGTACCAATTTTTTTGACCCGTCCCTTATTCATGATTTTTTTCACCCCAGAATAGATGTGGTAATTGACGGTGGACCTGTCCCGGGGCACCCTTCAAGTGTCATATCCCTGATTAACGATATGCCTGAGGTTATCCGCAAAGGGCGGGGAGACATCACGGTTTTTGAATAACAAATGAGACTCGTGGTTTAGAGTTTCCCCGGTTAAATTCGCTACGATCCTTTTCTGCAAAAAATTTAAGTGGGCAGGCAGGGTTCGAGGTTTAATAAATAATGGTTAATAGTCAATGGTCAACAATTAATTATTAACAATTAATTATTGATTATTAGATCGGGGATCAGGGCTCGGGGTTAAAGGCCTTTTTCCGGCAAATATAGATAATCCGCAGACAAAGATGGATCAGTGATTCGATTTAATAACGCCTTAACAGATGAGTCCGTAATATAATTTATAAGTGAAAATTTTTTCTCCCGGGCATAAACCGTAGAAATTTTT
>CAZDAB010000884.1:0-1314 GCA_964502855.1 uncultured Desulfobacteraceae bacterium
CAGTAATGTCCGGTTAGGTTCTTGCATGTGACCGATACCGTTTATGTTCTTTGAAAAAAAATGAATCTGTAGAGTTATCGGAATCACGAAGTTCATTTTGAATTTGTATCCGTAATTGTCTAACTCTTTTGATACTGACGGGCTCTTTGTGATTCGTGTGGCAGTAAATTGCAAGCAGCAGATAGGTAATAAGTCCTCCAAGGATTTGTACCATTAGCCCGTATTCACTTCTTGCAATGAGGTGGTACACTCGCAGGTGACGTTTCCACCATGCAAAAAAATTTTCGATTTGCCATCTGAGTTTATAAATCTTGGCGATTTGCTCAGCTGTCAAGTCCCTGCGATCCGTTGCTACCCAGTAATCGACACCATCCACACGATATCCGACAAGGCGGACAGAATTTTCAGTTTGATTATTGTTTTTGACAGTACCTAAAAGAACCTCAGCATCGTAGAAAACAATACTGCCAGGATTGACTTTATGTTCTTTAATAAGAGTTTTGGTTGTGCCTGCTTTTATCCGAATCACAAAGCTTTTGCCTTCAGCTTGCAGGGAGTCAAAGAGAGCATGTTTTTGGTAACCTCGATCACCTACCCCTGTTTGGCCAGGTGAGAGTATTTTGTTGACAAATGGTCTTTCAGCTACATTACCATCTGTTAGAAATATCTTTCTTGGAATACTACGGTTTAGGTCAAAGCCGATATGAACTTTGGCTTTTTTGGAACCTTTTCTGTAGTCAGCCCAGGTCATTGAGAGTACGGCGTCAATTAGTGAACCATCAAAGGCAACAAGTTCACCGAGTTCAGGATGCTGATCGGGCAGTATATTAGATGCTTCACAGCTAAGTTTTTGAAATACGAATTCCAGTTGTTCAAGTCCCCTGGTATTGATGGCTTCGAAGAAACTACTTTTTTCGATACCATCTTCTGGAGCAATGTTTTTACGAGCAAAGTCATCTTCTTTAAAAACTTGAATGAGATGACGGCCCGAGTTATGCTCTTCAAGGTGAAAGAAAATTAGCGCTTTTAGTTCATTTTCGAAAGTCATTTGCAGCGGTCTATCCCCTCTGGATTCAAGTACCGGTGTTTCAGGGAGTATTCTTACAACCGGCTGATATAATTTATAAAATGACGGTGAAAAGTGTTTCTTTCGGTACGGTTCAAATGATCGCGGCATGGCCTTAACTCCTTGTAATTATTGTTAATATTACAAGTCGCCACGAAAATTTTTCTTTAAATGTCAAGCAAAAAATTCACTTTTTTTCATTTTTTTACCGTCTTTAATGTATGCAAAAACCTAACCGGACATTACTG
>CAZDAB010000885.1:0-1308 GCA_964502855.1 uncultured Desulfobacteraceae bacterium
AAGTTGATAAAATCAACGCGGAAGCCCACCGTATCGTGAAGGATGCCATTAAAGACAACCCGGATCATGTAGAATCTTTTATCAACCTGCTTTTAATCTCCCGCCACCTGGAGCGTATTGCAGACCACGCAACCAATATTGCCGAAGAAGTCATTTACCTGATAGAGGGTGAAATTGTACGGCATGGAGATTTTTAGAACTCGTCATAAGCTAAAAATTGTCACGCTCAAGCGTTTCGTACTCACATATCCGCCGAATACTCTGCAAGAATATCGTCCGCGATGTTATCGATGAAACAGGAGGGGCGGTTCAAGATCATTCCCGAGCTTCTATCATAAACTTGAACCGGATATGTAAAGAACAGATTTTCTCTTGCCCGTGTCGAAGCAACGTACATAAGCCTCAGTTCTTCCTCAAGCTCCTTTTTGCTGTGCAAAGTATATATGGAAGGAAATCTTCCCTCAAGGGCCCATATGATAAACACGGTATGCCATTCAAGACCCTTGGCCGAGTGTATTGTTGAAAGAATGAGTCGGTCCTCACTCTGATCGTCGGTAAAAAAAGATTCATTGCGACTTGTATTTGGCGGCTCAAGAGCCATATCGGTCAAAAACGGTTCGAGAGTGTTGTACCGTTCCATTATGGTTACAAGATGCTCAAGATCTCTTGTCCGCTTCGGATGATCATCATATTTTTCTTTTAATATAGGAATATAATAATTGACAACAGCCTCACCCATTTGAGAAACGGACATGGGTTTTGAATCGATGGCGGAAAAGAAATCTTTTAATGTAACGATACTTTTTGATCGCCTCGATTTGGGTTTTATTGCAAAAATTCCTGTATATCCTGCTTTTTCAGCCATAATTGTTTCATAAATATCAACAGCGGTTTTCGGACCGATATTATCTAAAAGGAGAAGTATTCTATACCAGCTTATTCTGTCAAGGGGATTGGAAAGAACTCTGAGATGGGCCAGAACATCTTTAATATGTGCGGATTCGATGAATTTAAAACCACCCACCTTGATAAAAGGAATTCCAGCTTTGCTCAGTTCGATTTCAAGATCAAAAGAATGAAAACTTGCTCTAAAAAGGACTGCGATTTGGTGCAAAGGAATACCCTTACGATTGACCTCTTTAATCTTTTTAACCACGAATCGCGATTGGTTGTTTTCACTCCGGGTATTTACAAGCATCGGTAAGGAACCGCCGGTTTTTCGAGTAAAAAGAATCTTTGAATATTTTTGCGTTGCCCGTTCAATAATGACGTTGGTAAGCTTTAATATGGGTTGGACACTGCGATAGT
>CAZDAB010000886.1:0-1301 GCA_964502855.1 uncultured Desulfobacteraceae bacterium
TCAAAAAATGCCAATCTAATTGCGCCTAACTTTGCATCTTACTGCGGGGTTCGTCGCTTTTCAGCGGGCGCGGCTCTTTGCGCTCCGCTGCAAAAGCATTGTTAGGCGAAACGTTGAAGGCAAACACTATGCTAGATCGATCGCTTTGCTGACCAGTGATGGATTGCTTCCAGAAGTTGCCGGATTCCCTTTTCAACATTACCACCCCGCAGATCTATCCATTGGTATTGGCGTAGCAGAGGAGGCACATCCGCATCTTCCAGAATGACTGGCAAAACAACTGCGCCTCCTTCACCTGACAACTGCCGATGTAGGGCGACCTGAAGCTCTTGTTTTGCCCAAGTACTTTCCACGGAATGTGGTGAGATGAAAAACGCTACAAAGTCAGCAGCGGATAGCTCACGCTCGATTTCCTGCATCCAGTTCGTGCCCGCTTTAAGCATCTTGTCGAGCCACACTCGAACCCCGGCTGCTGCCAGTCCGTCAGCGACCTGTTGGACCAAAGCGGAGTCCGCGCGCGCATAACTTAAGAACACGGTTGGTTCGCGCTTCTGCATCGTAGCAAGGAGGGCAGACACCGAGCTACGAATGGCCGAAAGCAATGATGGTTCGGGGACTCCGTGACCTATCGCATCGGTAACGATGGTGGTTACCTCAGTCAAGAGCGTCGTGCCTTTCTCAGTTTGGGCGGCCGCTCTGGCTTTTGCGACCTCTTCAAGATCCTGAATGGTTCGTGCGAGGTCTGCGGCCACCTGAACGGATAGACGACTACCATCTTGAAATAAGGCGACCGTGTGTCTTGACTGAAGCGTCTCTTTCCATCTCTCTAACAGCTTCATCTTATCTGGGTCACGCTCGATGTGTTTAGGCAGAATAGGAACGTTGTCGTCCCGCATATAGACGAGACAAGGTTTCTTGAGTTGGAATCCCTCCGAGTATTCCGCTTCAGAATACGAGATTCCAAGCTTAGGAACGATACTGCCGTACCGATGGCCGACGATAACAACGAGTACATCGCTCGCTCGAACTTCCTGCAGGCAGGTCTCAATAGGCTGCTCCGCTCGCGCTCCGAAGAATTCCATTGAATCATGCTGGAGCTTCAGGCGACGGATGGCGTCAAGCACCCCTTCACGCTCCTGACTGAGATCGCTAAAAGTGCTGCAGACAAAGACTGTGAAGGACGCTGTCATGTCTATTCTCCTCGCCTAACGTTAAAGATTGTATCTGGAGTTTCGCGTAGCGGAATTCCAGATACAATCATGTTGAACTGAGCCGCTTCACCCACCACTATGGGGATTTAA
>CAZDAB010000887.1:0-1293 GCA_964502855.1 uncultured Desulfobacteraceae bacterium
TTCCATCTGGGATATAAGGGCAATCTCAGGAACAAGGACCAGCACGGAATAGCCCTGGTTTATGGCTTTTTCAGCAAGCTGCATATACACTTCTGTCTTACCGCTTCCCGTGACTCCGGCAAGAAGGCAGGTTGTAAATTTCCGGCCAAGAAATTCAGTTACGGTATGGATCACGCTTTTCTGTTCTTTTGTAAGTGTGTGAGCGGTGTCGGGTGCAATGGGTTCACCGAAGGGATCCCGATACACTTTTTTCTGAAAAACCGAGAGATGCCCGTCCATTTCAAGAGATTTTATTACTCTTGAAGCAGAGGGAATTCGTTCTTGCAATTTTTTTACGGAGATTTCACCGAACGTTTTGAGTGTTTCAATGATTTTTTTTCTTGAATCGGAAAGCTGTTCCATGGGGATATCAGAACCGGGCAATGACACATATCGCTCCATCTTGGGTTTCGTACCCCCACCTTTGAGCTTGCGATTGCAAACAATAGCCCCCCGGCTTTCCATGGAATGAATTAATGCATTGGGGATGTGCTTATTAAAATTTTTGTTAAGGTCTTTGAAGCGGCAGGGTCCGGTTTTCAGCCGGTTTAAAATCTGGTTTTCCAGAGATGCGGCAGAAGTGTTTAAAAGAGCATCTTCCCCTTTTTGGGTAATGGTAAGGGTGAAAAAGTCGTAAAGATTTAAGCCTCCGGGCAGGGCACATTTGATAACATCTCCTATAGGATGCAGATAGTACTCAGCGGTCCATCTGAAGAACGGAATCATGGATGAAGGAAAAAGCGGATTTTCATCAAGAATATCCAGGGTCGTTTTTATTCCTTCCTGATCGATATTCTTTCCCGGGCCCAAAATGTATCCGGTTACTCTGCGCCGACCGAATGGCACCAGCACCCTTTTTCCCTCGGATACCAGTTCATGAAGAGTTTCCGGAACGTTGTAAGTGTAGGTGTTGTATACCGGAAGCGCTATAGCGACTTCTATGTAGGTCGAAGATGTTGCCATTTTCTTTAGTTTGTTCGGGTTGGGCTCATGTAAACCAAAAACGGTGTTAATGATACCCCCTTTTTTCTTGACACTGAATCCGCTTTTCTTTAAAATATATTATGCAAACTGCCTGTGAAAATTAGAAATTTTATCAAACGCCTCAACTCGATCACAATGCAGACAAAATATAACGCTATCGTCGATATTTTTCAACCCTATCAAAATAAGGATAAGGCCAACCCCCGGTCCGTTGTTACAAATGTATTACTATCATAAAAAGCGTATAATTTGCTAAAGGAGGAAGATATG
>CAZDAB010000888.1:0-1290 GCA_964502855.1 uncultured Desulfobacteraceae bacterium
CGGCCCAGGGCGTACCGGTTGTAATCTATGGCAACCACCAATTGTCCTCTGTCCAGGTTGGTAATAACGTCTAACTTGTCACCGATTCTCAAACCCATGGACAACAGGCGCATGCGCGCTGTGGCGCCTCCGGTAAACTCTTTGATTTCAAACCGTTCCCCCTGTTTGGCGTTGACAAGGGACATGAGTTGAGCGCGATCTTTAAGGCATTTTGAACAGATGCCGTAGATTTCCATTTTATGCCGAAGCATATGGAAATTATAAGCCGCAGCAATCTGGACCTGCAGGTTTTCAAGATCTTCGTTTTCAAATTCAAAAATATTTTTGCATTTTGTACAGATCATATGATCATGATGTTGACCTAAGTGCCTGTGTTCATATCGAACTTGCCCGTTATTGAACGTCCTTTTTTGGGCAAAACCAAAACGGCACATAAGCTTCAACGTGTCTCGGACAAAATCAGGAGTAAATTGATATCCGTTTTCTTCAAGAAGCTGAACAAGTTCGGCAACGGTAACGTGGTGCTCGGTTTGAAGAAAAACCTCCAGAATATTGAATCTGTCTTCGAATTGATCGATATTTTCTTGCTTAAAAAGTTTTTCGAATTGTTCTTTTTCTTTTTTATGTACTCGTTTCATATGAATACCTTGCTAAAATGATGTCTTCGCAAAAAACTTTTGGAGTACATCACACGTAAATTATAACATTAATGCGTGATCAATACATTGTCAATAAAGCAACTTCCCGGAAATGAAACAAATATCGTAACCGTTCACGGTTTATTGGTTCAGGGTTGCTCACCCTGGGTTTTTTTCATGAACCCTAGCCCGGATAAACCGGTCTCCGGTTCGAAGATCCTGCGGCTCTGAGAAAAAAGAACAAATAACAAATCGCAACTCATTGACCCCGTTACCTATTGAAATTTGCAATTTACTATGTTTCCACCCAGAAATCTATATTGGTCACAAATTAAGTTTCCAATGCAGAAATGAGCAATTTTTCGCAAGGTCAAGGGCAAATCTGCAGGATAGCAGATTTGGACAGCTAATAAGCTGCCCGTCAGGGCGAGGGGCATGGATGCCCCGAGTCAAATCAAGGAATTACGCGGAGGCGTACAAGTGGTACGTCGCACAAGTAATTCCGCAGATTGACGCAGAGATTGCGGAAAAGGGCCATTTCTGGATGGAAACTAATGTCTGGTCAGACTTCCATAGATCCGTAAAAGCTTGTCGGGTAGTTCGCGAACGTCAGATATAACATTGTGATGAACGTTTCCGTAAAGATCATCCA
>CAZDAB010000889.1:0-1285 GCA_964502855.1 uncultured Desulfobacteraceae bacterium
CGGAAAGCGGCTTTTAACTGGTTCGTCATCGTGATTGTCGGCTTTATCGTCAGGCTTGACCATCATGGTGTTAGCTCATTCGTGCGATGGCTTTGCATAAAGCCGTCACTTTATACGGCCCTGCTTTCGTTTTTCAGGGCATGGTCCTGGCAGCTGAAAGATATCATGCACCGCTGGTGGCAAATCGTGCTGTCCGGTTGCCCACTGCTTCATATCGATGGACGACTGTTGCTTGCCGGCGATGGCATCAAAATCAGCAAGGAAGCCGAAAAGATGCCTGGTGTTAAAAGGCTTCATCAGGAATCAGATAACTCCGGCAAATCGCCGTATATCTATGGTCATCATCACGGCGTGATCGGGATTTTAGCCGGATGGGCAAAAAAAAATCTTTTGTATCCCCCTTTGTGCCGAGCTGCATGAAGGGGTAGAAACGATCCGACAGTTCCAAAACAAAGCAGAGCCTGTTATCAAAGACAAGCCAAAGGTCAGCGTCACCAGCCTGATGGCTGCCATGGCTGCGGAACTGGTATCTGTTGTGGGTAAAAGGTGTATCATCGTATTGGATGCCTATTTTGCCGTGGGACCTGTGTTTTTAATTTTAAGGCAGATTCTGGATGACAGTGGCAATCATTTGCTTCATATCGTCACACGGGCCAAAAGCAATGTTGTTGGCTACCAAGATCCGCCGCCTAAAACCGGACGTCCCGGCAGGCCGCGAGAATACGGTGCCAAACTAAAGCTTATGGATTTATTTGAGACCATGGCCGAGAGTTTTGAACAAACGACGATTGAAATTTACGGCCAGTGTGAAGAGGTCTCATTTTTATGCCTGGATCTGATTTGGAAACCGATTAAAGAAAAGATCCGCTTTGTTCTTGTTCGCGACGGCTCAGAGTGCTTCATTTTAATGTGTTCTGATTTGACCCTGTCAGCTCAAGATATCATACGGGCTTACAGTTACCGGTTTAAGATCGAGGTCAGCTTCAAGGTGCTAAAACACCTGATGGGAGTGTTTTTCTATCGCTTTTGGACCAGCGCCTGGCCGCGCATTGGCAAGCAAAATGTGAGTGATCTATCTGCAGCCGGTGATCCGCGTTCTCGCAGATTAATCAGGCAGACAACAAACGCCATTGAAGCTTTTGTAAATTTTGGCTGCATTGCCACCGGCATTCTTCAATTCGTTTCTCTGAATTTCCATGAAACGATTTGGAAGAAGTACCTTGGATGGCTCCGAACAGTGACCTCAACGATTCCCTCAGAGGAAGTTGTCAAGTCAGTCATCCAG
>CAZDAB010000890.1:0-1280 GCA_964502855.1 uncultured Desulfobacteraceae bacterium
AAAAATTTCACGTCGCGTATAAACCAATTTCTTAATTCAACGGCATTGATATTAAACTACCTTAAATTAAATAGTTTTTTTGACAATATTTCTTTATAGTTTTTCGCCCTTTGGATCAATTTGTTATCCTTATACATTATCAGCGGTATTATTTGATTAAGTTCCTCTTGCTTTTGTTTAACTATTTCTAAATGGTCGTTTAGAAACATTTTTATAAACTCTATGCCGGGCATTCCATCCTCATCCATAACTTCCACATCCTTATATCTATTAATGAAATCTTTAATAGATGACTGTTTTTCCAGTGAAAAGAACGTCAGCATTCTGGCAATACATTCGATGTGCCTATCACTTAAAAGATCGTAGATAATACCAGAATCAAAAGCTTTGTTTATAAAAAGACTCCTGAATTTGTTAAATTGAGGAGTAAATGTGAAGATCGGCTTCGCCCAGCGAAGGAAATAGATGTCGTGTTTAATATCCTTTATCCATTGGTTAATGAGAGCAGTATTATACTTCAGTTCCCGATTCAGATATTTAATTAATACCTTTTGATTTTGACGCTTTTTTTGAGCTTCTTGTAAATAAAATAGAAGCCATGCAAATAAGAAGCCTATTATGGCAGAAATTATTACCTTCATAGATCTAAGTGACTAATAATTTTAATTGATTTCGTTTTAGGCGCAATTTTTATTTAACTCTTAGTGTAATTGAAAAAAATATAACGTTCATGCTGTGGAGCAGCAAGGGGAAATGGCCTTTGATAAAGATACGTTCAAAAAATAATTGGCAAAAGAAAAAGTGCATCGACCCTTGCTGTCACGCACCAGCATGTTGTTATGTGGCCATAAGCCTTTCAATTTGTTCTAAAAATATGTCTAACGAATGAAATGGAAAATTGTTTGACAAATAAGAACCTGGTGCGGTTTTATAGTCACCATCAGATCCTAGGGGCCAAACAGAAGAAATGTATGATCTAACGTCACTTTCAGTGAGCAAGTACCCGGTTTCTGGGGTATTAAATAATAGAATTACGAACCAAGGTATGTACTGGTCCTCCAAACGCTTGATAACATTTTTAGTTACGCCCCACCTATGTGGTTCTTCCGCCCTTCCCTTTACATATAATAGGGATTCATAATTACTTGAGATTTTATAGACATTTCTTGAAATGCTCGAATATGAAATATTGTAATTTGGTATAATGCTTAAGCGCTGAATGAATTCATTTACAATTTGACTGCCAGTTAATTTTTTCATTTTCATCTCACAAACATAAC
>CAZDAB010000891.1:0-1275 GCA_964502855.1 uncultured Desulfobacteraceae bacterium
GCGCAACAATGCGCAAAGAGTACAAAATAAATATTGCGCATTATTGCGCGATATGGTATGTTACATTTCAGAATTACCTGTAATGGAAACGATTCCGGTAGTATCCTTGGGAACAAACCATTCCCAAAATTTATAACGGTCAGTTTAGTTCTTAATGAGGAATGTGGGTTAGTATGCTCTCTTTTGCCCCCAGCACCAAAATAGAAAATGAATTGAAAATGCTCCAGGGATTGTTTGTGGAAACATATAGAGACCTGGAGGACTTATCTGGAGACGAGGCGAAATATTTGAATCGTTTTGCGCTCATTAGTAATATAGGAGCGTCTACCCGGATAGAAAATGCAGTCTTGACAGATCAGGAAATCGAATGGGTTGATACGGTCTTGAATGAGAATGGCAAAACCACCGCATATGATGAAAAAAGGACTTTTATTCTGGACAAACTCTCAAAAGATAGAGAACGAAGTATTGAAGAGGTTGTCGGCTGCCGACAGGTATTAACAACCATTTATCTGCAAGCCGCTGAGCTTTTCCCTTTAACCGAAGCTATCATCCGTGGCCTTCATCATGATTTACTGCGCTATTATCCTGAGGCTGAAAGTCATGCCGGAGGATATAAAACAGCGTCGAACCGAGTGGTTTTTATCAATCACGAAACCGGGGAACATCGAGTGGTTCTAGATCCGGCACCGCCGGGTATTATTACCAGTACGGCTATGGCAGAACTGGTTAAATGGTATAATGATACCATCCATAAACATCCCTGGCCCCTGCTGGTTGCCACCGAGTTTGTTTTTCGATTTCTGTCCATTCACCCTTTCCAGGATGGCAATGGAAGGCTCGGACGGGCCCTTTTTATACTGGCTTTATTACAGTCAAAAGATAAATATTTAACGAGTATCAGCTCTTTTGTTGCCGTTGACCGCCATATTGAACAAAACCGCTCCCTATATTATACTGTTTTGCATCAATGTTCGGCCGGTAAGTTTCAAGCAGATCCTACACATTATAATTTGGAACCGTTGGCCTGGTTTTTTATCAAAGTTATTAAATCTTCCCTGGCTGACGTTGAAATTTACCGCCAGAAATATACAAGCCTACAGAAGCTTTCCGAATCGTCGCTGGCTGTTTTAAGCTGCTTTAAAGCCGGTGCGGAGAAGCGTTTGAAAGTAGCTGATATCGTAACGGAGACAGGACTGCCACGCCGGACAGTGCAATATGCGCTGAATACGCTAACCAAACAAGATTTTCTCCAGCTCCTTGGACGGGGAGCGG
>CAZDAB010000892.1:0-1274 GCA_964502855.1 uncultured Desulfobacteraceae bacterium
TTGATGCGCAAGAGATCGGTGCAGATCGAGTAAAAAATCGCTCAATTTAGGTTTAGGTTTCACGAAATGATTTGCAAGTACGTTATCACGTGTGTAATTCACTGATGTTGGTTAACAGCGGTCATTTATTTCTTTCCATCGGAATTCGAAGGTCTGGTTTCAGGTGTCGGGTGTCAGGTGTCAGGAGGACGAACGTAAGAGCTGACACCTGAACACTGAAACCTGAAACCTGGATTGCTTGAGCTAAATCACCAACAATCTTGATTTACACCCCGTTATCATTCAATCAGTACTTGACAGATCGGGTTTTCTCGAAACTTGGAAGGGGTTTTTTTAATCGGATTCCAGTCTTTGTAATTTTTCTTCAAAAATAGCCTTTTGTGCCTCTAACACACCGGAAGATTTCACAAGTTCATCATAAAGTTTTTCGATTTCCCCTTGGCAACGATGAATCGACTTTGAAAGCTCCGTTATTTTGTTACCGTCACTGGCCTGTGTGGCCTTTTGCATGTCAGCATGGAGTTCAGCGAGCGTTTTTTCATGTTTTTCAATACGAGTTTCGGTCCGTTGGAGACGCTGCTCAAGGGGCTTGAGGATCCTGCTACGTTCGGTAATACATTCCGAGCGCCGACGCCTTATCTCTTTTTTAGACGGCTTTATTCGGGTGTTGTCCTTTTCAGTCTTCCCGGGATCGGATATCAGAACCTCTTCTTCATCTTTCCACCCGCCTTTTTCCAGAAACCGCTGGTAACCGCCTTCAAATAGAAAAATTTCATCGTTATGAAATACAATCAAACGTTCGGCAAGGATTTTTAAAAACATCTCGTTGTGAGTTACCATCACCACCGTCCCGTCAAAACTGTCGATGGTGGCCAACAGGGCATCACACGATTCCAGATCGAGATGGTTGGTGGGCTCGTCTAAGAGCAGCAGGTTTGCCGGAGTAGTCAGAAGCTTACCGAGCAGCACTCGGCTTTTTTCACCGCCGGAGAGAACGCCAATTTTTTTTAAGGCCTTATCGCCTTCAAACAGCATAGCACCGCAGATATTGCGCGCCTGCTGACGATCGACATCTGAATGCGAATAGAGAATTTCCTCTTCAACGGTTCGGGTATGGACCAGGCTTTGGATATTGGTCTGTTCAAAAAAACCTTTCCGGACCCCGGGGTTTAAGACAATATTACCGCTTTGCGACCTGAGCACGCCGGCCAGTAGTTTTAGCAGCGTGGTTTTACCTTTACCGTTTTTTCCGACAACGCATATACGCTCTCCTG
>CAZDAB010000893.1:0-1253 GCA_964502855.1 uncultured Desulfobacteraceae bacterium
AGCGTGTATCAATTTATCTGAGCAATACTGTATCAATTTATCTCAGCGCTATAGCTCTGAACCCCATGTTATAATGAATGAAGAGAAATCCTAACAAAAGGAGGTAATTTCCATGTGCGAACTGCTTGGCCTTTGTTTCAACACGGAAGTCACCCTTCATTTGGCCTTTTCAGGTTTGAAGGCCGGGGCAACCAAGAACGCTGATGGATGGGGCGTGTCCTGGTATGATAAAAATGGGACCCAAATCATAAAAGAAGCAAAGCCGGTGGACCGGAGTCATCTTGCCACAAGCTTTCTGCAATACCAGGGCGCTCGTTCACGCATCTTTGTCTCGCATATCCGCCGTGCTACAGAAGGTGCCGCACGTTACGTCAATACCCACCCGTTTTATAGGAGATTTGATCAGAAGACCTGGGTTTTTGCTCACAACGGCACGATAGATCGCGTTCAACTGAGTTTTACCCCCGGAGAGTTCATCCCGATTTGCGAAACTGATTCTGAACTCGTCTTCTGTAATCTTCTGTCATGGCTCAGTCATCGGAGTATTCAATTAACGGATAGGAATGACTTCATTCTCTTACACGAGAAATTAATAGAAATAAACCGATTCGGAAAGTTGAACCTGGTTTTCAGTGACGGCAGGCACCTATTTGCATACCACGACAGGACGGGATATGTTGGGCTGTATTTCTTACTGCGTCAGGCACCCTACGAGGTTGTCAGACTGCGTGGCCAATATCTGACCATCGACCTGGCAGAAATTGTAGATCCGAATGAACGAGGATACCTCGTGGCCAGCAAGCCTTTGAGCGATGAGAATTGGGTCAAGGTTGATCCGGGCCAGTTGCTGGTTTTTTCCGAAGGCAATTCCATTTTTTCCAGTAAAAGTGAACCCGGTTAGTTCCCTTCGCCCCGCCTGCCATTGCAAGCTCGCCCGCCCGCCAAGCAAAGCGATGCGGCCTGGGGCACGAGCGGGCAGGTCACAATTGGAATGTTGGAATATTGGGTTCCGGGCCTCCGGCTCGGAGAGTCTACGGCTCAGAGAGAAAATGGAAAGTTGGGTTATTGTAAAATTCCTCTTAAGATTTAAAACCATTCATTGATGTTTCCCCCAGTGAACATAAAATGACGGGATCAAAACGGCCAGAAGACCGGGATCAGCAGCGATCCCATGACGATGACAAGTATATTGAGGGGAATGCCCAGCTTGAGATAATCACTGAAGCGATAATTGCCCGGACCGTAGACCAGCA
>CAZDAB010000894.1:0-1249 GCA_964502855.1 uncultured Desulfobacteraceae bacterium
GTCAGTCGATTTCCAAGAGAAACACGCCGTCGCTACGCTGCACCGAAATCAAATGTTGCCCCTGCACGGATCTGATTAAAGAAAAAAGATTGAGATATTAAACGGTTTTTATTATCTTATCAAAAATATGGTATTGCTGATCCCCGAGGACATTCTTTGGACAACAAGGCATTGGATATTGCCGGTTATGAAATGAGACCTTTGAAAAATGTTCAATTTTGTTCAATGCCAAGGAAGGCGAAGATTTTAACCACAGGAATACATTTAGTATTTTGAGGATTAAAATATGAGCCTGACGCCGGAATTGGGCAAAAGGGGACGTTTTGCAAAGGTCTCGAAATATCAACACAAATGAAACCGATTACCGACCTTCCACAAGAGATGATCGAAGATTCCCAAAGCAAATGGGATGCATTCTTTAGTGCTGCAAAGCACGCCAATATTTCTTTGGGGGATGATTCCGAGTTTATTAAAGTTTCAAAACGGGTCTTTGCTTTTAGTAACTTTGTTGCCGGAAGCTGCACCCACAACCCGGCCATGCTGGCCGACCTCGTTCAAAGCGGCGATCTTCATGGACAATTCCCGCCCGATCATTACCATCATGAGCTTAAAAAGTCTTTGTCGAGGCTGTATGAATTAGAACAAGAGGACAACCTATCCTCTATTCTTCGCAGGTTTCGATTGCGTGAAATGATTCGGATTGCCTGGCGTGACCTTGCGGGCCGGACAGACCTTTCCCAAACCATGGCGGATCTTTCTGCCCTGGCCGATGCCTGTATCCATCAGGCGCTTTTGCTTCTTTATGAATGGGCGTGTCAGAAATACGGCATTCCCACAGGATATGACGGTTCACCGCAGCACCTTGTTGTTTTGGGCATGGGGAAGCTCGGCGGCGGGGAGTTAAACTTTTCCTCTGACGTGGATCTTATTTTTGCTTATCCTGAAGCGGGCCAAACCCGTGGCGTATCGGAACCCATCAATAATGAAGAATTTTTTTTGCGCCTTTGTCAAAGTTTGATAAAAACCATCGGTTCCCGCACTTCAGAGGGCATTGTGTTCCGGGTGGACATGAATCTTAGACCCTATGGTGAAAGCGGTCCTTTGGTGATGAGTTTCGATGCCATGGAGGCATATTACCAGGAACAGGGGCGGGAATGGGAACGATACGCATGGATCAAAGCCAGAGTGGTTGCGGGTGATAAAAGAGCCGGCGCCCAACTTCTGGAGAGACTTAACCCCTTTGTATATC
>CAZDAB010000895.1:0-1243 GCA_964502855.1 uncultured Desulfobacteraceae bacterium
TTCAAAGGGTTCAAATTCACCCCGTTTGCACTCGGAACGGCTGGCATCGACTAGGGCGCCCTCCAGTTGGTTGCGTTTTGTAACTTGCACCCGGCCGCCGTTTAGGAATATACCGCTACCGCGCACACCATAGAAAAGTTCGGCGGAAGCCGGATTGAAGATAACGCCTAAAATGGGTTGCCCATTTTCTACCAGGGCAACGGAAACGGCAAACTCCGGGATTCCCATGATAAATTCCTTGGTGCCATCCAGCGGGTCGACGATCCAGACTTTCTCTTTTTGCAACCGGTCAGGCTGATCAACGGTTTCTTCACTCAACCAACCTGCTTCCGGTAGCCGGACGGTCAGGCGTTGATGCAAGAGAGTGTCGGCAGCATAATCAGCGTCTGTGACCGGGTTGTCCGGTGATTTATCTTTAACGGTATAAGAGGACTTGTAATACTGCATAATGGCAGCCCCGGCTGCCTTTGTAATCTCAATGGTGTCTTTTAGCAGTGCTTCCATAATGAGTTTTTCCTTATTATTCCTTCCCCATAAATAATTTAACGTCTCGGAAATTCTACAACTTCTTGAGAATACAGGTTTATTAATGGCAACCTGTTTATTTCATAAGAATGGAAGAATGGAATGCTGGAATATTGGGGATAAAAGCGGAAGTAAAACATTTTAATTGTAAAAAACTCCTTCAAACCCATTATTCCATTACTCCATTATTCCACTATTCCAATTGGGCCTGCCCGCTCGTGCCTTGCAATGGCAGGCGGGGCGAAGCCCTTAAGTTCAAGTATACCGGCAGCGATTAAACCGTCAGCGGTAACAATTGTCCGATGGATACTTTTTTCAGGTGGTTAATCATTACAGATATCGAACCTTATCGCAATTACTTTATAGTTCCTTGGATTGACACAAATCCATATTCCGTTTATATTTCATTTATATCTTTCCGTCAAATTTTGCATGGGTACGGGGAAATAGTTGCTTAAAGGATATCAATCGATATAACATTGATCAGTTGTCTTAACGCTGTATATTTCTTTTGGATAAAAAAGTGAGGAATCAATGCATTCAGAAAAATTGCGAGTGGCATCGGGAGTCAGCCAACTGGACAACTTGCTTGGCGGGCTCTATATTGGAGATAACGTCGTCTGGTATGACAATTCCGGCAGTTTGGCCTCCGTGTACTGCCTAAACTTCATTCAAGCCTCCCAAGCGCAAAACAGGCCGCTCATTTACGTCAGCTTTG
>CAZDAB010000896.1:0-1231 GCA_964502855.1 uncultured Desulfobacteraceae bacterium
CATTCACCATCTTACTTTTACCATCGGCTTTTAACACACGCTCAATGCGCTGACGGGATGTAAGGCCCCAGATCTTAACCGGGCATTCTTTATAAATGTAGGTATATAGCTGCATAAAAACACATAATTTCCGTATAGGTACTCAATGGCTTTTATTCCCTCCGATGCAACAAAGACCCGAAGCGATTCTACTCGAACGGATACTGTTCCTGACCCGGAGAAAAGATTTATCCTGGCTCATATTTCCGACCCGCATATCGTATGCATAGACCAAATTAAAAGGCGTGATTTTATCAATAAACGGTTGTTGGGTTACCTGCGATGGAAGCTGCACCGCAAGGCCGAGCACCGGAATGAAATTCTTGCCGTTCTTCAAAAAGACCTGCAGCGGGCAAAACCGGATCATATTGCCATTACTGGTGATTTGACCCATCTGAGCCTGCCTTCCGAATTCAAAAAAGTCCGGAGGTGGCTGCAATCACTCGGCACACCGACTCAGGTCACCGTGGTTCCCGGCAACCATGACACTTATGTCCGGACCGATTGGCATCAAACCTTTGCCTGCTGGTTAGATTACATGGTTTCCGACACACAATACCAACAAACGGGCTCGGCAAAGGGTTTTGACGACCTGTTCCCTACGTTGCGGGTGCGCGGCCAAATCGCTTTAATCGGGGTGTGCACCGCCCATCCGAGCACACCGTATCTGGCCATCGGCAGTATCGGCGCCTTTCAACTGAAAAAATTAGAAACGATCCTAAAACAGACTGCCGGTCAGCGCCTTTTCCGCATCATGTCGATTCATCACCCGCCGATATCCGGTATTGTCAGCTGGCGTCGGCGCCTAACGGATGCACCGGCTCTGCGCAGGCTGCTTGCACGTTACGGGACTGAGCTTATCCTGCATGGCCATGCGCATAAAACCGCCGTCAACACCCTGAACATGCCGGCAGGTTTAACCCTGGTTATGGGGGCGCCATCGGCATCCTCTTTGGGCCGCACCTATGAACGCCGGGCTCGCTATTACGTCTATAAAATCATTCGCTCCGGTGATGGCTGGGACGTTAACATTGTCGAACGTGTCTATTCACCGAATGATTATTGCTTTATTCCCGGGGTTGAACAGCGCGTTTATGTTCCTGCTATGGCAGGTTAAACCGTTCGCCCGGATTGATAAACTCGTAAAAAGTCAAAATTGAGACGGCAAAGTAAAAAGTTCAAGTTCAAGGCG
>CAZDAB010000897.1:0-1223 GCA_964502855.1 uncultured Desulfobacteraceae bacterium
AATTATTTCAACCACTTATGATTTTGAAACCTTATTTACTGTCAAACTTAAGTCTAAAGTGATCTAAAGTGCCTAAAGTTATGGTGTCGCTGCGCTCCGCTGTTTTTATATAATTGACAGAATTCCTTAACTTTAGCTCACTTCAAACTCTTGCCGCGATTCTTCAGCCAGAGCCATTGATCTCTGACCTGGCCCACAGGACCAGGTTTTTTAGAACCCAATAAAGATAAACACGGTATCGATTTTGAAACTGAAATGAAATTGTGGAATGATAAAAACCGGCTAAAAATACCGAGGAATTTGATCGTAGGTTTGATGATGGCGAGGATATACATGATCTCATTGATATGAGGAATTCCCTCTTTTCTTTCTTTTCTAAATAACCGGCACCCCTGTTTGCAAAATTTCACGCACTAATGGATATGAAAGATGACGAAAATCTTCTTCATCAAAAGGATGTGGTTCAATGCGGCTGTCAAATCTTCTACTCAATTTCATTAAATCAATCTGCATTAAGTAACCGTTTTGTAAATTTTTTAGTATAATCGCCAAATCAATGTCACTGTCCTCGTTATGAATTCCTTTTGCATATGAACCGAAAATGTATGCTTTTTGTACATTATAACCCTTGCCTCGTAAATATTTTACAAATTCCTTTACGATTCTGAAAGCTTCTTTTTGATCCATTTTCTAAACTTTTTAATATTTTTTATCCATAATGTTGTAAACTCTTTAGTACAAGTTTTGTAGAAATCCATCTTTATGTCATTATACCGCGCCTGTATGTTAAAGGTGGTGACCGTTACTAAAAAATCCTTCTGTTCTTCAGTTAAATCTAATTTTGATCTTTCGGCGATTCTCAGCAAAATATGGACTAACGGTGGATTGATATCGATTTTTTTTATATAATAGGCCTTTAAAAGTTTCTCAATGACCAAATGCCCGATAAACAGTGCCCAAGTATAGTCCTTTTTTTCAAACAGATGTTCCATTGCTCTGAAATCTATGTCGGAACTCTTCACCCAGTGAGCAATCAACGATGCCTTATCCATATTCATTTGTCCTTTATTGGAAACTTTTTAAATTAGAGACAAGTTGTCGAATTAAATAGACCCATAGGATGATAATCTTTGTTACTGCCAAACTCAAGCATAAATCAACAAATCAACTCTCCGCCAGCCGCTTCAACGAATAAATCCCGTCCAAACCCGAGACTAACCTTG
>CAZDAB010000898.1:0-1212 GCA_964502855.1 uncultured Desulfobacteraceae bacterium
GCCGGAGTTCTCGACAGCGAATTGACAAAACCCTTA
Source organism: uncultured Desulfobacteraceae bacterium (assembly GCA_964502855.1). GTDB lineage: Bacteria > Desulfobacterota > Desulfobacteria > Desulfobacterales > UBA11574 > S5133MH16. Next base: position 37 of record CAZDAB010000898.1, read on the forward strand.
CTCCAATATCTTTCCAACGATAACGCAATAATAAAGATCTTTATTGATATGCATTTTAGAGAACGTACGGTCGGCCAACTTGCCTTGGAAGCTCTTTCTAAGCTATAGAAATAAAAAGTCTAACGTTTTTGATCGGGCATCCTGCACCTGACAATATAAAAAGTTTAACGGTTGAGAGGGACCATATGAAATCGATAAATTACAAGATATTTTTGTGGATTATAGCAGCGACGTTTTTTATCTCTCTAACAATTACAGTTAAAACTGACGCTCAAAACACAAATTCACCGGAATCCTTGACCCTGTCTGAAGCAATTAAAATAGCTGTGGAGCAGAATCCGGAGATCAAAGCGGCACGCTTTCAGGTGGAGATGATCAAATCAGAGGTAACTCAGGCTCGATCTGGATTTTTCCCCCAGATCTATTTTACCGAGACCTTTAACCGCACCACCAATCCTATGTGGGCCACCGGCGCCAAAATGCTTCAGGGAAATTTAACTCAGGCAGACTTTGATCTCGACAAGCTCAATGACCCGGATGCAATCAACAACTATAATTCTGCGGTCTCTTTGTCCTGGTCGGTCTATAATGGGGGCCAGACAATGATTGGATGGAAACAGGCACAACAAAGTCATACGGCCGCATCCCTCATGCTTAAGCGGGCCGGGCAAGAAATAATTACCAGAACCGCAAAAGCTTATGTGGGCCTTCTTCTCGCACAAGAAAATCTTGTTGTTATCGTTCAAACCCTTGAAACCGCAAAAGCCAATTTAAAAATGGTCCGGTCCCGGTTTGAGAGCGGTTTTGTTGTGAAAAGCGACTTTTTAAGGGCAAATGTTCGTATTGCAGAATTGGAGCAGCAGCGGCTTGAAGCGGAAAGTCAAGTCAAGGTGGCCCATGCCATGCTGAACGCTGCCATGGGGATGTCAACGGATAAGCCATTACACCTTGTAACCCCTTTTAAAAAATGTGTGGAAACCAAAGGACCTGTTGAGCATTGGATAACCATTGCCCTTTCAAACCGTCCGGATCTGGAAAGGATTCGATATCAGGAAGATATCGCAAAAAAAGAAATCGATAAATCACGGGCCGGCCACCTCCCTGACCTGGAACTCGTGGGAAACTACGAAATTAATTCTGAAGATTTCAGCGACACCGAAAACAATTATGCCATTG
>CAZDAB010000899.1:0-1210 GCA_964502855.1 uncultured Desulfobacteraceae bacterium
CTCGATTCTCGATATTGGATAGCGGTTTATTCCGTGTCCGGCCATACCAGGTCATAACTGACGCTGCGGCCTCTTCCCGGGTTCTGACGCAACACCTGCCTTTCGACCAGGGCGGATATCTCCCGAAAAGCGGTTGCCCGGCTGACCGTTGCAATGGAAACATATTTCCGGGTCGTCAGACCGCCTTCAAAACCGTCGGGGCCGGCATCCAACAACCGGTTGACAACCTTTCGCTGGCGCTCATTCAACAGGGTCTGCCCATACCGTTGCCAAAAACGGGCCTTTGTCAGAACAGTGGATATCAATGTTTCCGAATGCTCGACCGCCCGTTCAAAACACTCAAGAAACCACACCAGCCATTCGGTAATATCACCGTCTCCTTTCTGGCATCGCTCCAGCACCCGGTAATATGCATCCCTTTCGGCCATAATCCGTGTCGATAGACTGTAAAACCGCGACCCGAGCTTTTCATCCTGTGCCAACGCCATATCGGTCAGGGCCCTGGCTATCCGGCCGTTGCCATCTTCAAACGGATGAATGGTGACAAACCTGAAATGGGCGATTGCGGCCCGCAACAGCCCTTCGATATTTTTGGCCCCCTTTTCCCACCAGCGGAGAAAATCCCTGATCTCTTTTTCCACGCGCTCTGCAGGAGGCGCTTCAAAGTGAACTTTTTCCCTGCCCACAGGGCCGGATACCACCTGCATGGCTTCCAGGCCCCGCCACCGGCCGGCTCGTATCTTGCGGAGGCCGGAATAACCGGTAGGAAAAAGCGAGGCCTGCCAAGCCATCAACCTTTCCGCTGTCAGCGGTTTGTCATAATTCACGGTGGCATCCATCAACACATCCACCAGTCCGTCTGCGGTCCGATCCCCTGCCGGCAAACCGGCTGTTGGCAACCCCAGGCGCCTTGCCACCGAAGACCGAACCGAATCCCTGTGCAGGGTCTGGCCTTCAATCGCAGCGGTTTTAACGGTTTCTTCAATCAGAATTTCCGCTTGGGCTTCGCTGCTAAATTTCAAACCCAGAGCGTCCACTTTACTCAGCAAGCCGCCCTGGCACCGGCGCGACCGGCCAAGAGGTTGAAGCAGCGCATCATTGTTCCATGTAAACTCCGCCCAATTTATATTTTGCCACACATAACGCATTACAGCCTTCTTAGCGACTCATTTTTTGAAGCGATTATACCCGCTATTCGCTTCAAAAGCAA
>CAZDAB010000900.1:0-1203 GCA_964502855.1 uncultured Desulfobacteraceae bacterium
AAACACCCATTAATAAAAGGCAAATTGCGCTAACTGCGGGGTTTGTTGGTTATGTGCCAAAAGCAAACACCTTAAGCACTTAGGGATATCTTTAAAATAGCTATGGGCAATTCTTCAATAAACCAAAAAGAAGGGATAATTAGATATTCAACCGTCAATGATTTGGAAGAAATATTGATTTGGTTGAAAAAACAGGATCAGAACGGAACGACAGAGACTTTTTTCGTCAACCGGAAATTAATCATTGAAAGCCACAATAATAAGGAACTTCTCGTTTATATTGATCCAGTTACAAATAGGCCAATTGCATATCAACTTGATGCCCTAATTTCACCAGGTATTCTTGAAGTTCGTGCTGACAAACGTGGGCAAGGGATTGGTAAAAAGCTAGTTGAATACCGTATTAAGGAAGCACGTGAAAATGATAGATGTTTGTTGCAAATCCAATGCAAACCTCAAAGTTCAATCCCTTTTTGGGAACACATGGGTTTCTGTTTATACGGGAATGAAAATTACGCATTCAAACTACTTGAAAAAAAATTGGTACTGCCTATCAATGGCACTCCCTGCCAATTAAATATCAGTTTTTATCCAGAAGAAAGGATATGGGAAAAACACACTGACCCAATCAAGGTTTTTACTCCTTTAGCAGTAAAAATTCCAGATGATGGAGTTTATCTTTCTGATCGAGTTGCCTTCTTTTACATAAAAAAGCATTTTGATAATGATCTCGTGACATCCATAATTATTGATGATCAGCAACTATATCTTGATAAAGCCAAATACGATCAAGCAAAGGTATTAGGTATAAAAAAAGATGGTGACGCATATTATATCGATAAAATAAACCTTAAAAGCCAGACAAAAACACAAAGAACTATTTGATATAAAAAGAAACACATAACAAAACAATTCAGTGGAAAACTTCGCCTGCGGCCAATTTTCCACTGATCTTTGTCGTTCGGCAGAAATTGGCAATTACGAAACATATGGGAACTGAAGAGCAATGGAACTGCCAGCCTCAGTCTTCGCTTTAGTGAAGGAATTGGGTGATTTCTCCTACGAGTTGTCCGCTTTGGACCACGTTTGGAATATCTTGTTTCCGGATAAGGGGGAAAAATGGCATCACCTGCATGTCAACAAGTACAAGCACGCCTTCTACATCACCCATGTTGACGGTGGTGGTGGCAGTCTGGAGGTAGA
>CAZDAB010000901.1:0-1198 GCA_964502855.1 uncultured Desulfobacteraceae bacterium
CTTTCAATATGGACGAAGGGCTAACCCGGTGCTTTACGGAAAGCATGCAAGGCCGTGAAACTCTATTGGCGCCCCGTCCGCAATTGGATAAATCGCTTGTCCATCGATCTCGGGTCAACAATTATTACCTGTTACTGAAATGTTGTATTTCTCCAAAAGATATTTCATTTCTTGAGCAAGGAGAAATGGCTGCTTACAGGAACACCAAAATCAAGGATGTTTTCAGCGAGATCGAGGAGCTTAAGAGAATATGTAAGCAGTTCAATACCGATTGTATCCTACTCAACCACACCCATCCGGTATTAAATTTTCCAGTAATAAGAGTAATTATCCCAAGGATTTCTGACTTTTTACCTTTTTTGAGTCAAGATATTCTCGTGTCTGAAGCAACAAGACCGTCCGCTACATGGCGGGGCGAAAGATTCAGGAAGATAATGCAGAGTTTTTTTGCATAAGATAAAAAATCTCACAACATAACATGTCCGTTCGAATAGTCAACGTTCAGGATGTTCCTAAATTCACCACCAAAATTGTAGAAGTATTATAAACCATAGGTTTATAAAGATTTAGATGTAATACTTGGGTGCAAGCAAAATTGCCATAGAACCTTATTAATAAAGGAATTCGTAAAATTAGGCGGTGGATTTTGGTGTTTATCCCGCTACTTCCCGGACAACGTCATCAAATATGGAAAGGCATTCGTCGATTTCCGTTGCGGATACCGTAAGGGCGGGGCAAAAACGGATGCTGTTTTCACCGCACCCCAAAAGCAATAATCCTTTCTGAAAAGCTTTTTTAATGATATGGTTTCGCCATTCTCTGGCCGGTTCTTTGTTCTCACGGTCTTTGACAAACTCCACACCCACCATCAATCCCTTTCCCCGAACATCACCCATGCATTCATATAATTGTTGCAGCTTCCGGAGTCCCGTCATCAGATACTTGCCCTGAACCCCTGCATTGTCTATAAGTTCTTGCTCAAGCAGTTTAATCGTCGCCAGCGCCGACTGGCAGGAAACCGGATTGCCGCCGAATGTGGATGCATGGGAACCGGCTTCCCAGTTCATAATTTCTGCCCGTGCGATCAGTGCCCCAAGAGGCATCCCGGAAGCAATTCCTTTGGCCAGGGCGATGATGTCCGGCTCAACTCCGAAATGCTCCATGGCAAACATTTTGCCGGTGCGTCCCATTCCCGACT
>CAZDAB010000902.1:0-1194 GCA_964502855.1 uncultured Desulfobacteraceae bacterium
ATTGAAAAAATTTCACGTCGCGTATAAACCAATTTCTTAATTCAACGGCATTGTCTCTACAATTGGATGAAACTATAAATTTTTTAATAGCTTCTGGTTTATGCCATCAACAATACATTATTCTAATTGTGACTTCAGCGAAATAAGTAGAGCTCCTCTAAATCGACAGACATCGATAATAAAACAGGAAGGATAATAAAGGAAGACGGTTTGAGAGTCAAAATAAAAAATTACCCATCAAAGAAATTGGCCCGTTGCACCTTATTATTTTTAACTAGTGAAAATAATTTCAAAAAAACCGAGGCTTTTATCTATACAAAAAAATCAGGCTCAAAGCCGGCAAGTAGGTAATGACAAGGACCGCCGCAAACAGTACGATCATAAATGGTATGGCGGCCTGATAGAGTTCGGTAATCGGTTTGTTGAAACGGTAGCTGGCGATAAACAGGTTCATGCCCACCGGCGGCGTAAAGTAGCCGATCTGCATATTGGCCAAAAAAATGATGCCCAGATGAACCGGATCGATGCCATAATTGACTGCCACGGGAAGTATGATGGGAATCATAATAACCAGTGCCGAAAAGATATCCAGAATAGCGCCGAGTATCAGCAGCAACAGGTTCAGGAGAATCAGAAAAACGAGTTTACTGGTAACATGGGCTTGAATCAGATTAAACAGATGCATGGGCACTTCGGCATCTATTAAAAAATTCGTAGCTGCCAGCGCCACGCCCAGAATAAGCAAAATCCCGCCGACCATCACCATGGACTCCCTCATAATGGCCGGAAGTTGAGCAAGTTTAATCTCTTTGTAAATAAAAACCTCAACCACCAATACATACATGGCCGTGGCCGCTGCAGCTTCGGAAATGGCAAAAAATCCTCCATAAATACCGCCCAGTACAAAAAACGGCAATGGTATTTCCCAAATGATATCTCGCAGGGTGGCAATGGCTTCCCGGGCTGAAAATGGTTTATAAGGAATGGGATTGCGACGGTTTTCCCATAAGCTCCAGAATGACAGTAGCAATATCATCAGAAGAGCCGGGAGAATGCCGGCCAGAAACAGATCATTGATGGAAACAGTTGCGCCGATGTTCATTTGCTGAGCGATAATACCGTAGAGAATGAGCGGAAGCGAGGGGGGTAATAACAGCCCCAGACTGCCTGAAGATGTCACAAGACCGATACTGA
>CAZDAB010000903.1:0-1193 GCA_964502855.1 uncultured Desulfobacteraceae bacterium
CGAAATTATTATATTCATATGACGGTTAAACCTATCGCGAAAATCGGTGTTGAATGTAAAAGAAGGAATAAAAAAGTTTGATGACGGTCTCTTTGACCTGGTTATCACTGATATTCTGATGCCAGGAGGAAACGGTAATGATATTGTACGGCATATACGCAGTTCCGATAGACAATTTACACCGGTCATAGGAATCTCCGGCACTCCCTGGCTCCTTAATGACAGCGATTTTGATATGGTTTTCATAAAGCCTTTTCCTCTTGAAGCATTAGTCAATGCTGTCCATGATCTTTCCTCAACATCTTTAAAATAAATCGCTAAACTTTGGTTATATATTTTGACCATCTCTGCCAGAAAATCTGATAAATTTATAAAGTTCAAAAAGATCGCAAAGATTATATAGTTAGTGTCCATCCATAAATGGTAGATTTTGGTTTCCGGCAAGGCCCGAGCGAGTTTTCAACCGCAGGCATAGCGCGCTATTTCGAGGATTGAAAACGAGCGAGAACGCCGCCGGGGACCGAAAGATGCCGTTTATGGATGGACACTAGTTAAACCCCTTGACAGCCATAACGCATGGCTCTAAATATATCTAAAACATCACCCGCCTGAACAATTACAAAAGGAGATTGGCATATGGTTGATTTTGCATATCAGAAAATGTTCCCTCTCAAAGAAGACACCACGGAGTATCGTAGAATAACGGATGAACATGTTTCCTTACAGTCTTTTGAAGGCACCGAAATTCTCAAGGTCGAAGCCCAGGGCCTTACCCTTCTGGCCGAACAGGCTTTCAAGGACGTATCACACCTGTTGAGGCCCTCTCACTTGGCGCTTTTAAGAGAGATTTTTGATGATCCCGAAAGTTCCGACAACGACCGGTACGTTGCCCTTGAACTACTTAAAAACGCGGTTATTTCCGCACAAGGCGTCTTCCCCATGTGCCAGGACACCGGCACTGCCATTGTAATGGGTAAAAAGGGTCATCAGGTCTGGACAGGCTATTGTGATGAAGAAGCCCTTTCAAAAGGCATTTTCAATGCTTATACAAAAAACAACCTTCGGTACTCCCAGAACGCCCCTTTAAGCATGTTCGATGAAGTCAATACAGGCTGTAATCTTCCTGCTCAGATCGAGATTTATGCCACACAAGGAGATAGCTATCAGTTTCTCTTCATCGCAAAAGGCGGCGG
>CAZDAB010000904.1:0-1192 GCA_964502855.1 uncultured Desulfobacteraceae bacterium
GCGTGGAATCGATCGAGTACCATCTGGGCGGAACCTTCCGGGGATCTTATTTTACGTTAAATGACAAAATCATCAACGGCCGTATTCGTGGGGTGGCCGGCGTGGTGGGCTGCAACAACGCCCGGACCCGGCACAATGAAGCCCACATCAATGTGGTAAAGGAACTCATTAAAAACGACGTTCTGGTTCTGACCACCGGGTGCAACGGGATTGCCTGCGCCATGGAAGGGTTGCTGACGCCGGAGACCGCGCAGGTATTCTGCGGCCCGGGTCTGGCCGAGGTTTGCGAGGTGGTGGGTATTCCGCCGGTGCTTCACCTGGGGTCCTGTGTGGACAACAGCCGCATCCTGCTGGCAGCAACAGAAGTTGTTAAGGCCGGCGGTTTAGGAAACGATATTTCCGACCTGCCCGTAGCCGGCAGCGCGCCCGAATGGATGAGCGAAAAGGCCATCAGCATCGGTCATTATTTTGTGGTATCCGGTGTGTACACGGTGTTCGGCGTGACCCTGCCCACCTCCGGCGCTCCGGTGTTCCATGATTATATTTGCAAGGAGCTGGAGAAGATTTACGGAGGCATGTGGGATATTGAGCCAGATCCCATTAAGCACGCCCGGTTGATGATCGCCCATATCGACAAAAAGCGCAAGGCCCTGGGTATTGACAAGGCCAGGGACAGAGTGCTCATGGATATGGCGGATCGCCGGGAAATGGAAGCGGCTTATCAGCAAGTGTAATACTGAGAATCATAATCCTTTGATAATATAATTAAAAGGGGTTCTCTGTTCAGAGGCCCCTTTTATTATTTTTATTGCTATCAAAAGTTATGTGCCTATTTTATATTGCGCATAAATTCTCGTCACCCACCCGCTCAAATGTTCCTTCCTGAAGCATTCGCAACAGTTTTGCCGGTATATCTTTTTTTCAAATGGAAAGCTTAAATAAGACTCGATGGTATATCAAGGGCAAATCAGTTTCATATCCATATCATCCCTGATTCCCATGCGCGTCAGAACAAAATCGTATTTCACAGGATCATCAGGGGCAAATTGTCTAAAACAGGATGTTATTTCAAGAGCGGTATTCATGTTAGCATTTTTTCTTGCGGTAAGACCTAACTTTAGACTTATTTTATGCATATGAGTATCAAGGGGAATAACCAGTTTTGACAAAGGTACGTTACTCCATCCTCCGG
>CAZDAB010000905.1:0-1191 GCA_964502855.1 uncultured Desulfobacteraceae bacterium
TCCCGCAAAAGAGATGCGACCGATTATCGCGAAACCCTGCACAACTGTCTTGAGCGGATTGATGATTTGATAAAAATGGTGAACGATCTTTTTCTGATTTCCCGTTTTGACGCAAAGAAATATGACCTTAACCTCGGCCGCATCGATCTTGCCGGGTTATTAGGGGAGATGTATGATTTTTTTCTGCCCATGGCACAGGAAAAAAACATTCATTTTGTCATTGAACAGTGTGATACGGTATTCGCTTCTGTGGACAGGCACAAGGTCCTTCAGCTGCTGAGCAACCTTATGGATAATGCGGTAAAGTTTACTCCCGAGAACCAGTCCATAACCCTGTCCTTGATCCAACACAGCCATGAAGCCGAGTTTAACGTTAGTGACAGCGGCATGGGCATTCCCGAAAGCGACCTTGAAAACATATTTAAACGTTTTTATCAGGTTGATCCGTCACGGTCAGGCGATGACCGTGGTGCAGGGCTGGGTCTGCATATATGCAAAAGGATTGCGGAGGTTCATGGGGGATCCATTGCGGCCACAAGAAACAAAACAAAAGGGGTAACATTTACCGTAAGGTTGCCTTTGAACCAGAAACCGTAATGCCAAAATGATTTTCGAAAGTCTCCGGAAACTGAAATCTGAACCAGAATTTTCCCCATGCCCCGTGCAACAGAAAACACACCTAAAGGAAATTCAGCATATCCTACTTGCCATGGAAAAAAGAAAACGGGATGGAGTTTCAAACTCCATCCCGTTAGAGTGAACTTCGTAATCAAGCGTTTTTGGCAACGGACCGGAATCCGATCCCTTTTCCGGTAAGCCGTACTTGAAACCGCAGTGTTAGAAATTGTAACGGATTCTCATGTCCATTCGCCAAATATCCTCATCAGCGTCGCCGTCTTTGTCTACTTCAAAATAGTCCATGGCGTCGTCGGCAATCAGATAACCGGTGTTCACCGCCAGCTCAACGTTCTTGAACAGCTTGTACTTGACATAGGCATCAATTTCAAAACCAATGCTGTCATCGCTGCGCTTTACTCCATAATTGTCGGTGTACTTGAGACTCTCTTCCGTCATCATGTACATCCCGGCGACACCCACTTTGGTTTTTTCCGTGGCCTGGTAGTCCAGTGCCAGTTTGTTCATGATGAACCCTCTGTCCAGCATGTATGGCCGCTCGGTGAAGTAATCGTC
>CAZDAB010000906.1:0-1190 GCA_964502855.1 uncultured Desulfobacteraceae bacterium
TCTTATCGGATTGGCCCGTATGTTATGGGTTGATCCGGAATGGCCGAAAAAGGCTAGAAAAGGAGATGATCGATCAATCCTAAAATGCAGTCCTAAATGTGATGCGTGTCTGCAACTGGTTATGCAAGGTAAGCCGGCCTATTGTCCAAAATGGAGTAAGGAAAAAAGGGCGGCATATCGTGAACTGTTCCAATAAATGTTAACAATCCATTTAAGTAGAAATGGGGATCAAGTCTATGTTTGACCCTTGACGGTAAAAAAGAAGAGTATATTGTTGATTTTGTCTTATGACCAGAGGGTTTCGAGGCTGAGGCGAAATGGGCAATTGCAGATTATAGGTAAAAGCAAACTTCGCTAACTGCGGGGTTTGTTGGTTAACTGAATGAAAGGATAAAATGAGAGTTTATCAGCTTAGAGTATCAATTATCGGAATACCAAAAATATACAGAATTATTGAAGCATCTGAAAACTGCACTTTTGATAATCTTCATGAAACAATTTTTCATGCATTCAATCGATATGATCCACACCTATATTCCTTTTTTATAACTAAAAAAGACACAAAGAGTGTTCATTCAATCTATGAAGCGCCAGAGATAACACATCCTCAAAATGTCGAAGATATTATGGGGTTTGGTAGAAAGAAAAAATCTACGGAGAAGGTTTCAGAAATACTTAAGATAAAATCTGAGGTGATTTTGAAACCAGACAAGCAGCCTTTACGAGTGAAAGCCAGGAGTTTGGTATGCTATTAGACGGTCAGGGAGTTGGGGATGAGCGGAACAACTGTAGGTAACCTGCCGGGCATAGGCCAATCGGCAGCAAGTCGAGCGGTTGCACGGGGAGAGAAACTGTCTCAGGTTGTGAATTTGAGATTGACAGAATAAGAAATGTATTATTTCATGTCCGTGCCTTTCTATTGTTGAATGCACAATTGGTAATCGACAGCAATATTACAGGAAATTAACTATCAACCATGAAGCGTATTCTCACCTGGTCGGATTGTGTTTTCAATCAGGCACATGCCGTATGGGAAACGCACGCATCCAAGCGCACGGCAGCAGTGCTTTTGCTGGCGGTTTATGTGGTCTCTTTGATCGTCATTGAACTGGGCCGGCGAGGTTTTTTGCCGCCCGGAGTGGCAGCAATGACGCCTCGCAGCCATTATGCAGCCATCAGCATGGCCTTCA
>CAZDAB010000907.1:0-1189 GCA_964502855.1 uncultured Desulfobacteraceae bacterium
TGATAAATTGTATCTTATCTGAAACCAGTTCACTGGGCGTAAGATATTATGATGCCAAACGGTGCATGCTTCCCCGTGAATCCGTTATTATGAAAACCGCCTATGGCGAAATCCAGGTAAAACGTATTGTAGAGGCAGGCGGGGGTGTGAGGATTGTGCCGGAGTATGAAGTCTGCAAAAAGATAGCTCTTGAAAAAAATCTTCCCATACGGATGGTATACGACACCATTATTAAATCGCTTCACGAATAGGGCAGGGGGGACTGCCTCGGAACTTACACTTGACAAAAATGATGCCAAGCTATAGAGACGGGCCATGAATTTAAAACAGAAATCGGTCATGTTCCTTGCGACCGGCTGTTTTATCGGGAACATCTCTTTTGCTCCCGGAACATTTGGATCTATCCTGGGGCTCCCGCTTTGTTTTCTTCTTTGTAAAATCGATTTGCCGGTTGCAGTCCTATTGACCGTAATTTTTGTTTTTTTTGCCATATGGATAGCTCATAAGGCTGAGAAAATATTAAATACAGAAGATCCGGGCTGTATCGTCATTGATGAAATTGTGGGGGTTCTGGTAACATTTACGGGGCTTCCTTTTAATATTATCTCCGTCGTTTTTGGATTTCTTATTTTCAGAGCTTTGGATATCTGGAAACCGTATCCGATTTCCTGGATGGAAAGACATTTATCCGGGGGTGTCGGCATTGTCATGGATGATGTGGCGGCGGGTATTCTCAGCAACCTGTTGTTGAGAGGTATATTTTTTTTCTATAATTGATGAATTGTGAGCGAAGCGAACTAATTTGCGAGTATAGGAATTTTCTTTTTTGGACACAGATGAACACAGATTATCAAGATTCTTAAATTAAGCAAAAGGGGGCGTTTTGATTTTGGCTCTAAGAAATAATAATATTATCTGTGTATATCTTCGAAAATCTGCGTCCCATTTAACCTGAAATTGGGAAGGTGTTATCTAAACTTGAAAAAAAACAATTCTGCTAAATCTGACAAAGAGGACGTCCGCACAAAAAAAAAGAGCGGCCTTCGTGAAAATATTGAAGCGATCCTTGTGGCCGTCGTCCTGGCCTTGTTTATCCGTGCTTTTATCATTCAGGCGTTTAAAATCCCATCGGGTTCCATGAAGCAGACGCTTTTGATCGGAGATCACATTCTGGTCAATAAATTTATTT
>CAZDAB010000908.1:0-1186 GCA_964502855.1 uncultured Desulfobacteraceae bacterium
TCATCAATCAGTATATCTTTCAATGCCGGAAGTGATTTCCCAACATCGGCAAGAATCGTTTCAAGCACATCTTCCTGCTTCATTTTTTCTATGTCTTCTTCGCTAATTTCATCGATTTTTCCCAAGGATAAAATAAGTTGAAACAACAGTTTGATTTTATTCCACAATCCCATGACACGCCATGTTTTTGTCAGGGTGATACGGATATCCCTGTCGGCAAGATGTATTCCTGCGCCCGAGGCCTCTCCGGCTTCAATGGCCTTTATCATTTCCTCTCCGGGTTTAATGTCAAATTTTTCTGCAATTCTTTTTTGAAAGGACGCCAGGAGAAGATTTGAAAGAAGAAGAAACGATTTTTTCTCCTTAATCACTTTGATGATATCTTTGTCCAGCCATTTGTCTTTTTGTCGAATGGACTGGAACCTGGATTCGCACAACTCAACACAGACCGTGTCAGGTTTTTCCGACTCAATAACATCGGCGACCAGCCGGACGCTCTCTTTTGATACGTGTGCCGTCCCCAAAAGGATGATTTCTTTGCCTTCAAATACGAGTCGATGTATGTTATGGAGGTTGTTTGTCATTTAAATTCGGTATATGTATGCCGGCCGGTTAATGATTTGATAAACTCGTAAAAAGTCCGATTTAGACGGTTTCGTAAAAAGTTCAAATTCAAGGCGTGCAAATTTTGTAATTATGAGGCGTACTTATCGTACGTTGAATGATTACGAAATGCAGCACAACGCAGAAGTTGGACTTTTTACGAAACCGTCAATGATTTTTCGATGTTGCTAACATAATTATTACATTGACCATGTCAATACAATCTAAAACTTGCACAAGTTAGTTCGCTTCGCTCACAATTGGAATGTTGAAATATTGGAGTAATGGAATAATGGGTTTGAAGGAGTTTTTTACAATTATAATGTTTTACTTCCGCCTTTATCCCCAGTATTCCATTTTTCCATTCTGATGAAATAAACAGGTTGTCATTAATAAACCTGTATTTTAAACAAGTTGTAGAATTTCCGAAACGTTTACTATGAGGTAATCTATCTATGACACACCAAATTCCACCGGATACCGCCGGCCATCTGATTATCAAAGAGCCGTATTATCTTAGCACAGGGAATGAGATCAAAATGTTTGAGGCTGCTTTTGATGCCAGGCTCCCGGTTATGCTGAA
>CAZDAB010000909.1:0-1184 GCA_964502855.1 uncultured Desulfobacteraceae bacterium
CCTGTATTACGGTTTCGGGAATATCTTTTGGCGATTCAATTCCGCCGCACACAAAAACTCCGGGTTTGGAAGTGGATACCGGTTCATCAAATTCAGTGCTTAAGAACCCATATGGGTTTGTCACAAGCCCAAGCTGTTTTGCAAGGTCAATAAAATCATGCGACGGTTTAAAACCGGTCGAAAGAACAACCAGATCGTACTCTTCTTCCTTTTTACGATTTAAACCACGATCAAATGTTTCAATGATCAAATTGTCATTTTCAGGATTCAGGTAAACCACTGAAATCATGGATCGTTTGGTTCGCACGCCGTGACGGTTACGGGCACGATCGATATATTCGTCAAATCCTTTACCGTGAGCCCGAATATCCATGAAATAAATGGTCGCTTGGGTGTCCGATTCATGGGTGCGGGTTAATACCGCCTGTTTTGCAGCATACATGCAGCAGACCGAAGAACAAAAGGGTCTGTTTCGGGCAAGATCCCGGGACATGACACATTGAATCCAGGCCACGTTGCGCGGGACTTTCTCATCCGACGGCCGGCGGATGTGTCCTCCATAGGGACCTGTGACTGATAACATCCGCTCATACTGAAGTGAGGTGACAACGTTTTTATATCTTCCATAACCGTACTCGCCCTCCATAACTGTTAACGCCGGTTCGAAACCGGTTGAAATGATAACCGCACCGGCTTGAATTTGTAAAATTTCAGGTTTTTGGTCGTATTCAATGGCTTCAGCCGGACAGATCTTTTTGCAGATGCCGCATTTTCCTTTGGTAAAGTAGAGGCAATTTTCAGCATCTATTGAATATTTTAAAGGGACCGCCTGGGGAAATGTCAGAAACGCCGCCTTGCGTGTTCCCAGTTTCCCGTTAAAGGGATCCGGGACCTTTACGGGACATTTTTCAGCACATTTGCCGCAGGCAATGCATTTTTCTTCATTGATATATCGGGGCTGTTTTTCAATCCGTGCGGTAAATCGTCCGGGCATTCCATTTAATTCCAGCAAGCGGCTTAAGCAAAGAATTTCGATATTGGGATGACCGGCGGCATGGACCATTTTTGGAGAAAACATACAGGTTGAACAATCATTGGTAGGAAAGGTCTTGTCCAGACGCGCCATGATTCCGCCAAGAGTGTGCGATTTTTCAATAAGATACACATAAAAACCCGTCTCCGCC
>CAZDAB010000910.1:0-1183 GCA_964502855.1 uncultured Desulfobacteraceae bacterium
ATGACAAAATCATTGTGCATGACCGCATATCGTTTTGTGCCGTAACCTTCCTGAACAAACTTTTCCTCTCTGGCCTTGGCGTGGACAAAGATAATATCCACATTACCGTCCATGCCGTCTCGAATGGCCGCTCCGGTTCCTTTGGCAATCACCTTAACTTTAATCCCCGTGTCCTTTTCCAATTCCGGCAGCAGGACGTCGAGAAGTCCTGAAGCTTGAGTGCTCGTTGTGGTGGACATTTTTAAAATTTTTTCTCCACTCATTGCGACATCCCAAGAAAAAGTAATAATCAGAGTGATGCAGCATAACGCTGCCAAAGATCGTTTCATGCCTTCCTCCTTTTTGACTCAATTAAATGAAATTAAAACGAGTTGCCCTTGGATCTTAAGTCTTTACTGCCCATGGGGGAAAAGCATTTTTCCTGAAAGACTCACATCATAGACAGTTTTTTATTCCGCTAATTGTGTAAAGCCGTTTTCGTGAAGTGTCCCCAAAAAAGCAAAGTACCAAACCAACGTCAATTCGATCATATTACATATATCTCTCAAAATCCATAAAAAATCAAAAGGGTAACCCCTCGAAAAAAAATACCTCTATGGAAAAAAGATTTCACGACAAAATAATGACCCTTGTAGATAAGGTGTCCGGGCAGACATTCAAAGGTCGGATAATAAAAAGCAGGGCCATTGCGTAATCTTGAGACCTTTGAAAAATGTCAATTTTTGTTTAAGTTCAAGAAAGGCGATAATTTTAACCACAGGAATACATTGAGTATTTCGAGGATTAAAATTTGAGCCTGACGCAGAAATTGAGCAAAAAGGGGCGTTTTGCAAAGATCTCCTTGCTAATTTATGACGATCTTTGCTGCGGAATATATTTTTGATTGTATTTTTTGTCTATCCGGGTATCTCTTTTGTTGTCTGTCAAAAAGGAGGTTAGGTGATGCTTTCTGTTATACATTTCACATCCACTGGAACATCCCATGGCCGTTCTGTTTGATTTTTTTTTAGTTTTTCATACCATCCTCGGTTAAACACCATTTCAAAGAAGCACACAGATACCGGGCCTGTGTTATTTGAGTGGCAATGTATTTTTTGATATGAGGTTTATAATAATCATAGCCTGTGAAGCCGCAAATGGAAATAATAAAAGCGATTATAAATGTTCCCAGTATTTTTATTAT
>CAZDAB010000911.1:0-1182 GCA_964502855.1 uncultured Desulfobacteraceae bacterium
AGTCCGGTGCGCGATACGGTGCTGCCAGGAAAGGGGCGCCGGTTTTTATGAACCTTAGGATCAGCTCCGGTCCGATTCGAAATTCCTCGGAGCTTACCGAGCACGATGTACTTGTATTTTTCAATGATAAATTTCTCTCCGGAGAGATTTTAAGGGATTATGTGGGAGGGCTGAATGAGAACGGTCTTCTTGTTATAAACAGCTCCAGAACAAAAGACGAAATCATGGGATCGTTTCCCTCCGAAATGCGCGAGCTTATTTCAAAAAGAAAGATCAAAGTAATTGTCCTGGACGCAACCCGGGCTGCCCTGACGCATCTCAAACGGAACCTGCCCGGCGCCATGATGCTGGGTCTTATAAACGGTGAGACAAAGATACTTTCCACTGATGAATTCGGAAGCAAGTTTCAAAACATACTTGAGCAAAAACTGGGACCCAAAAAGGGTCGAGAGATTGTTGAATCGAACATCGCACTATTAAATGAAGGATCAAAACTGGCAGCTTTAACACCGGAACAAATGCCCGGGGCGTTTGCCGGGGTCTCGGATAGTCAGAAACCGGAAACGGTAGTTAAACCCGAAGATTTTGGCAAAGGGTATGGAACGGCCGGTTTGCGAACCAAGCTTTCCCAAAAAGATGAAATGGGCACCATCAAGCCGGTTAACCTGATTAAAGATTATCAGAAACAGTTTGAGGAGGATATGGTTAAACCTATCCTGGAAGGTAAAAATGTTTCCTGGGACCGGTTTTTGCCCGTGGTTCCGGCGGCCACCAGCAGATTTAGGGACATGAGCTATATCGGGACCCAGATACCGGTGTGGGATGCGAAAAAATGCATTGCCTGCGGCATGTGCGTTGCTTTGTGCCCGGATTCAGCCATCTATTCCACCATCACAGACAAGCCCATTCCGGCCGACTATTTCAAAGTTTTCAAGAAACCGCCCAGGGGTATCCCCTGGGAAAGATTCGCCATGAATCTCAACGTTATTGATGCCTCCTGTAAAGGGTGCGGGGTGTGTTCCCAGGTCTGTCCGGTGAATGCTTTTACCATGGTGGACAAATCAAAAATAAAAGATACGGATTTTCTGCCCAAAAAATACCAGGATCTTGACAATACCTATGATGCTGCCGGTTATGTGGACCGGATGGCCTTAAACCACCAGGTTCTCTTTGTTTTTTCAA
>CAZDAB010000912.1:0-1179 GCA_964502855.1 uncultured Desulfobacteraceae bacterium
AAATTTGATTTTCCTGATGCATTCGGTCCTACCAGGAACATCCGTCTGCTCAGAGGAACTTCTATGGAACGAAAATTGCGCCAATTTTTCAATTTAATGTTGGAAATAATCATTCTTTCACCTCTTGTATTTTCAGACTTTCAATCCCTCGGTCATCAACAATTTTAACGGCAATACGCTGGAAGTCGCCGAGTTCAAAAGGCAATGATATTGTTCCCCGATACGCTTCTATCAGGTCAGGATCAATTTCCGCTTTCAGATTTTTAGCAAGTCGGGTCCAGCCGTCTTTTTGGCCGGACATGGGGAAAAACACCTGTTTGGGGAAAAGACTTCGTCCATCATAGTCGGTATCGAGCATCCATAGAGCAATCTTATCATTTCCGCCGGATTCAATAATCCCGGTTTTGGTATTGTAATAGTCGAAACCCAGAACTTCAACGCGATACATACCCAGGTCATCGCCATTCTCGATTTTCTCCACCCGAACATCAGGCTGGCCCATGAGCCAGAAGCTTTCGTTGCTGGCCCGTTTCTTTTTCAGATCTTCGGTCAAAAGATCGGCGTTCATCTGTGCCTTGAGCAGGGTGACCCCCGGCCAGTCGGTCTCGTCGATGTCCTTGGCTGCTTCGGGATCGAACTGAAAAGCGGCAAACACAATGATCTTGGGTTTGGGAACAAGTAACTGGGCCTCCTCAATGGCCAGCCCCACCTGGCGCTGTTCCAAAGGAGCGTGTTCAGGGCCGAAAGAGATCACCGCCCGAACCGCCTGGCCAAAAGTTTCCTGGTTTTCCCGAACGGAATCGGCTCCCAGATCATTGGGTTTTGTTTCCCCATCAGCATGCAGCCAGCGGGTTCCCGGCAGCGGCTCTACCCGCGAAAACAGAATAAATTGACCATGCTTGCCCCGTATCCCGGTTCTTAAAAGTTCATCCCGCCACTGGGCATGGCGCAGGGTTTCGCCCGAGCGGGCAATGGATTCGTCGGCTGGAATCTGCTGGTCGCTGAAAAGGCTGATATCGTCCAAAGGTTTTACCATCGGAGCAGGCACCGCTTCCACAGTAAACGGTCCGGAGACCCTTGATCTGGATTTGTCTATGGCAGGTTGGTCATACAGGGTTTCCTGTCCTGGCGGTTCATTATTGGCAATCGATTTTAAAGTGATGTGAGGTACGGTTTTGT
>CAZDAB010000913.1:0-1175 GCA_964502855.1 uncultured Desulfobacteraceae bacterium
TCTTAATAACTCCGGCGCGGCTCGGGCTTACGGGTGCTTAAGCACAAGTTTCAGTGGGTTGGAAAGAGATGCACGCCGTCGCGGAGCGTTCTCCCTGTATTAGGATTCAAATGCGTTTGCCCTGGGCCGTCAGTTAATAGTGGTTATTTTTGTTAGAAAAAAATCGGAATATATTTTTTTTCAATTTTTTTCAAAAAAGTGTTGCATTATATAAATTTATGTGTTTATAAGATTAAACGCATTGCCCGAATCTTGCATGAAAATTAATGAGAATCTCAAGGTATTACGTTATATCCAAGGAAAACATATGCCTGATACAAAATTTGAGTCTTTTCTACAAAGAGTTTTTGAAGCAACCGGGATAACATCGCAAAGCGAATTGGCTTTGGTTTTGAAGATCAATCGATCAGCAATTACTCAAGCCCGGAAAAAGAATTCCATCCCGGATAAATGGATATTGCAATTATATAAAACTTTCGGGTTAAATCCTGACTGGGTTGAAACCGGGTCGGGTCCGGCATTTATCAAAAAATCTGTTTTCAATGACTCCATATTTAAAAATATACCCAAAGTAAAAGCGCGGCTGTGCGCGGGGGGCGGTTCTTTTGAAGTCGGCTCGGAAGTTGAAGGTTACTATGCATTCCGAAAGGACTGGTTGACAACCAAAGGCAACCGGAACAAAATGGTCCTGATGGACATTTTTGGCAATAGTATGGAACCTGAAATGAAAGACGGGGATACGATTCTGATAGACGAATCTCAGAAAGACATTTTAGCCGGCGCCATCTATGCGGTCGGCGTCGATGACACCATAATGGTTAAACGGGTGGAAAAACATCCCAATAAGCTTGTTTTGCTCAGTGACAATAAGGATTACACTCCGATTTACCTGCAAGGCAATGAAATAAATAGCGTGCGTATTATCGGCAAGGTCATTTGGGTTTCCAGGGAATTAAGGTAAATTTTTTTGCCTGTTGAGTTCATTTAAATAAACATTTGGACAGTTAACTAAACAGTTTGCATTAAAATATGCAACAGATTTTTTTACATTTAACTAGTGTCCATCCATAAATTTAGATTGGACACAAATTAAGTTTTTGGAGGACAGACCAATGACTAGATAGTGTTTGAACGATAATCCCTAAGATACTGATATAGATTAAATTTATGGCATA
>CAZDAB010000914.1:0-1175 GCA_964502855.1 uncultured Desulfobacteraceae bacterium
TAATTCCGTGATCCTTTTTTCCTGGCGGCTGAAGAACGGCGTATTGATATCCACCCTGTGTTCCTGAACCACTTTCCCCCCTACGAGATGAGTTTCCACAATCTGTTTCACCTTTTCAGCGGTGAGGTATCCATAGAGGGTGTAGATACCCTCCGGGTCCGTCACGCTCATGTAAGGTTCGAGATAGCAGCATCCCATACACGAATGTTCCAGGACGGCAATATCCGTGAGATTTTTTGCGTGTAATTCTTTTTTGAGCGCTTCCAAAACCTCCTGAGCTCCGGAGGCGAAGCCACAGGTGCCCTGGTAGACGATCACCTGTGTTTTTTTGGAGAGTTCGGATTTCTCTTTTTCGATCTTTTCCTTAAGGGCCAAAAGGTCATCGGTGGATTTTATTGTCATGATAGCACCTTTATTTTACATTAGAAAACCTAGTCCTTTGGGCCAAGCCTGTCCCGCATTGCGGGGGTCAGAGTTATCAGGATTTTTACCTATATTCCCTAAGGACCGTTTTTACTTTCGCGGGTTTCATCCTTCCATAGACTCTATTATTGACCGTCATGACCGGTCCAATGGCACAACATCCCACACATCTTACAATATCCAGTGAAAATCTTCTGTCGCTTGTGGTCTGACCGGGTTCGAGTTCATATCGGGAAGTGATTTCCTTCAAAATATTCCTGGAACCTTTGACGTAGCAGGCCGTCCCAAGGCATACCGTCACCCTGTGCCTGCCCGGAGGAAACAATCGGAAGAAATTATAGAAGCTCAGTATGCCATAAATGTGGCTTATAGGCGTATTCATTTTCCTGGCAATGAGCCTCTGGGCGCTTTCCGGTACATATCCGAGTTCCGATTGTATTTCCTGAAGAAGTTTTACCAGATGGTTGGGGTCGTGTTCTTTGTTTTCGATGAGTTGAAGCGTTTTTGAAATTTCATCTTGCGGTGGAATGGCAACTTGTTGCATGGAATTCTCCTTTATTTGCAGGATAAAAATTCTCTTTTAAAGTTCTTCCATAACCCTTCACCGGACCTTTGGGACCGGATCGGTTGCCTGGCTTTGTTTCTGATATTCAGATTTCGCCAACCGTTTCGAATACCAGATGTCGACTTTATTGTCAACCCGGATTTTTATCCCTAAATTCACCACCAAAATTGTAGAAGTATTATAAACC
>CAZDAB010000915.1:0-1173 GCA_964502855.1 uncultured Desulfobacteraceae bacterium
AATGCCATTTATTCAATGGGTTATGGCTACTCACAACATAAGGCAAGAAAGCACATCTTTAATTATGTCCGGTGTAAGTCTTATTCCACATCCTGTTATTGCCGCGCTTTCATTCCTTGTTGCTGCGGGTGCATTTGGAGCTAATCAGGATGGGATTAAACACACTATTCTTAAGACAGATTTCGCTGCGCTTACAACTCGTTTGCGTGCTCATGTTTTCGATAACAAGCCCAACATCTATATGGCCTTAGCTTGTCAAGAAAAAACTTCTCCTATAGATCGGAAGATGTATAAAAAAACCAATTTCCGTCTTAACCCATGAAGTCTTGACAAGTGATCCGTTAGCGGCCTCTTTGATGGCCCACTTGAGATGGGCGTTACCGATTTTTTTATTGGATTTTCCTGCCCATTTGCCGTTGGATTCTTTGACCGGTTTTATCGGCCGGGCGTAGGACGAAAAATCCTGGACCCTGGGGAAACGTTTTATATCGTGGATCTCATACAAAATTACCAGAGCCAGGATTTGTCCCACACCCGGGATGGACCGCAAAAGATAAAGAGTTTGGTAATCCTGCTGTCGAGCGGTTTTTTCGATGTACCATTCGAGTTGGGCCAGGATCGGATTGAGCGAATCGATAATTGCCAGATCCACCTCGACACTTTTTTTGACCGATGGGTCTTCGAAACGTTCGGCCACGCCCTGGCGATTATATTTGCGTGAGATCTTTTTGGCAAAGGCCGGAAGATTATACTGGGTGTTGGTGTTTTGGATATGGGCCACCAGTTCGCTACAGCGCCGTGCGATATAAGTGCGGCGGCGCAACAGGTCTCGTGTGGCACGCATTTTTGCCGGATAAGGATAGGCAATGGGAAAATTGCCGCCCTTCAGCAACGCGGCAATCTTGTATGAGTCGATCTTATCGTTTTTTGTTTTGCCGCCATGAATGGCTTTCATGTATAATGCATGACCGAGCACAAAGGTTACTTTGTGCTCGGAACAAAGGTCTGCAACCCAGTACCAGCAAAACACGCATTCGACCCCGATAACCATGTCATCGATATATGGGAAAACCAGATCAAAGAGCAGCTCCGGGTCTGTTTTGATATTTTTGTGGACACGGGTTTTACCTTTTTGATCGATGATGCAGACATACATTTTTCTTGCGTGCAGAT
>CAZDAB010000916.1:0-1172 GCA_964502855.1 uncultured Desulfobacteraceae bacterium
TAAATGTCTCAACTTATCTGAGCAAAACTGTCTTAATTTATCTGAGCGCTATAGTTCAGAGGGAAGTAGCTTTTTCATATGATCAATCAGGATAATAGAACATACGTTTTAAATATCATATAATTTATTTAAACACAACTTCGCGTTTTTATTAATGCTAATTTTTGCCTGCCCGTTGCTGGTTTCCGGTCACGGGTTGAAATGTTCATGATTGTTTTTGTCTTGCCAAAATAATTTGATATACTTGATTACTTAAGGTATAGAGGTTTTTTTCTTATGGTAATTCAAGGTATCTAAAGAGGGCTGAATTTTTTGGGGGAAAATGCTAACAATTTGCTCAAGGGTTTTGAATCTATATTTTTTTACAAAAAAAGGAGTTAAAAATGCCGGACGAAATAAAGACCGCACAAAAAATAGTCAACATAATTATTGATTTCTTTGCCAATTACAGTTTCCAGGTAATCGGTGCTATTCTTATTCTTGTCATTGGGTTTCTGGTTGCAAGGTCGGTGACTTCCTTCCTTGTGAAGCTCTTTGAGAGGAAAAACTTAGATGTTACCCTGTCAAAATTTACCGCCGCTGCGGTCAAGGGCATTATCATTGGCTTTGCAATCATTATCGCCCTTGGCAAATTTGGTATCACCATAGCCCCCTTTATCGCTGCACTCGCCGCGATGGCTTTTGGAGCCAGCTTTGCGATCCAAGGCCCGTTGGCAAATTATGGCGCGGGTCTTGTGATTATCCTCACACGACCGTTCGTTGTCGGCAACACAATTACCGTTTCCGGGGTCAGCGGCATCGTGGATGAAGTCAATCTCGGCGCTACGATTCTAAAAGATGAAGACGGAGTGAAAATAACTATTCCCAACAAGCATATCGTGGGTGAAATTCTACATAACTCGGAAGAAACCAAAATCCACCGCCTAATTTTACGAATTCCTTTATTAATAAGGTTCTATGGCAATTTTGCTTGCACCCAAGTATTACATCTAAATCTTTATAAACCTATGGTTTATAATACTTCTACAATTTTGGTGGTGAATTTAGGGAAAAAAGGATCGTTGAGGAAATTGTGGGAATCAGTTATGATAGCAATCCGGAGAAAGCCATCCAGATCATTAAAGAGGCCCTGAACGAGTTTCAGGAGATTTCCAAGGAGCCTCCTCCTCGAG
>CAZDAB010000917.1:0-1171 GCA_964502855.1 uncultured Desulfobacteraceae bacterium
ATGTGCACCCCTTCCTTCTCAGCGGCCTCGATATCTTCCGGGATGGCCGGCATATCCTGCTTTTCTCTGCGATAGAGAATCGTCACCTCCGCTCCCATGCGTCTGGCCACACGCGCACAATCCACCGCACTGTTGCCTCCGCCCACCACGATGACCTTTTTCCCGAGATCAACGCTTTGGCCCGAGTGAAGATCTTTCAGAAATTCCGTGCCCCAGAACACACCGGTTAGTGCTTCTCCCGGGATGTTCATCCTTCGCTCGCCATGAGCGCCCATGGCCAAGAATATGGCCTTATAGTCTTGGGCAAATAGATCGTCGATGTTATCGATTCGGGTGCTTAACCTGATTTCCACGCCCATCTTTCTTATTTGTTCGATATCATGATCCAGGAATTTTTTGGGCAACCGGTATTCCGGGATCCCCACGGCAAGCATCCCTCCCGCAACCGGAAGGGCTTCAAAGACCGTAACCCCGAAGCCATCTATACTGAGATCATAAGCCGCCGCAAGTCCTGCGGGACCCGAACCCACAATGGCGACTTTCTTTTTTCTTTCTGCTCGTTTGGACGGACGGTACTCGAAGTTGTTTTCATAGGCGTAGTCTGCGACCATTCTTTTGACTTCTCGAATGGCCAAAGGTTCATCGAGCTTTCCCCGGTCACATTTTGCTTCGCAAGGATGGTGGCAGACTCTTCCGAGCACCAGAGGCAAAGGGTTGGTTTGCTTGATGACCTTGTAAGCTTCCTCAAGCCTGCCTTGTATAGCAAGGGCCATATAGGCAGGGATATCCTGGTTTATGGGGCAGGCATTCCGGCATTTGGTCTTGAACAGAGCGGCACATACCCCGGCCGGGCATCTTTTTTCAATAATGTGGGCTTCATATTCATCCCTGAAATGGCGAATTGTGCTGAGAGTCGGGCTGGCTGCGGTTTGACCCAGAGCGCAAAGAGACGTTTTTTGCATGCAGGTTGCAATGTCTTTGAGTGTGTCTAAATCTTTGATTTCGCCGTTTCCCTCTGTGATCCGGTCCAGGATATGGGTCATCAAGGGAAGACCCCGCCGGCAAGGGAGGCACTGTCCGCAAGATTCGTCTGCATCAAATTCCAGAAAGAATCTCGCCGTATCCACCATGCAGGCATCTTCATCCAGAACCACCATGGCGCCGGATCCCA
>CAZDAB010000918.1:0-1168 GCA_964502855.1 uncultured Desulfobacteraceae bacterium
ACTCTTGGGGTGCATTGCGTCCGGTAAGGATAATTTCCACGCTTTCAGGCCGCTGTTCCAAAAATTCCAGAACCTGTTTTACGGTAAGCAGGCCGAACCAGACGGTCACATTGATTTCATCCAGAATAACCATGTCATATTGCCCTGACAGCATGGCGTCACGAGCCTTGACAAGTCCCTGTTCCGCCTGATCCACATGCTTTTGAGTGACTTGATCGCGATGAATACACTTGATGTCCCCATACTGTTCAATTATGATATAGGGGTTGTCACGCAATGCCGTAAGTTCGCCATAGTGCTGCCCCTTCATGAACTGGCCCATGTATGTTTTCAGTCCATGACCGGAAGCTCTGATAGAAAGGCCTAAAGCGGCGGTTGTTTTGCCCTTGCCGTCCCCGGTGTATACCTGAATGTATCTTTTTATATCCGTTGCCATTATTCAATGATGATGAATTTATGAAAATACAAATTCATCAAGGAGTTGGAGCTTTGTTTTTTTTGATTTTTTACAAGACCATCAAAATAGGCTATAAAAAATATGGCCTTAAAGCCTATTATTGAAAGATTAAACAGGCGCCTCCTAAAAAATTAAGCAGAAAATAAAAAATTGATCCAAGGATAGTATGAACTATCACATTCCCTAAGTTCCTTTCGTATTTCGATTTTAAGATGCCTTGGATAATTACTGGATCGCACTTCCAATAGAAGTGTATAATATTTAGTTTGTGTGTCGGTCAAATCATATTCTTGTTCCAAGGCTTGCTTAATTGGTCCTCTGCGTTTTGTCAAGTGCCAATGGGATGTTACCCAGGGCAAACGCATTTGAATCCCAATACAGGGAGAGCGCTCCACGACGGCGTGTATCTCTTTCCAACCGACTGAAACTTGTGCTTTAACAGCATAAGCCACATTATAGCCATTTGCTCTAAGACCTTTACTTGAGCACTTTTTTTTGTTATTCTTTTTTTGTCTTTTTACCATATGAGCGCCCCCTGTTTTATGGATTGTTTGTAACATCTCAATAAATTATGGAGTCGAGTCAATATGATTATCTCATATACAAGAACGTATTGAGAAGTTGCGATTGTTTTTGCCAACATTCCATTATAACAAGATTTCCAGATAGCTTGCTCTATTTTTTGCTCAGTAACCTTCAAAATTCAAGTAT
>CAZDAB010000919.1:0-1167 GCA_964502855.1 uncultured Desulfobacteraceae bacterium
TTTTTTAAGTCATAATTTCATTCGGCTCGGGCTAACGCGTGCTAAAGCCCTTCAGACAGTCAGTCGGTTTCCAAGAGAAACACGCCGTCGCTACGCTGCACCAAAATAAAATGCGTTTGCCCTGGGGATTTGTTGGACGAATATTCTGCGGTATCAGCGGCTATAAGACCATTGAAGTAAGTGTGGGACAAATTTGATTTGAAAGGATACACTCCCGCCTGTCACTGCGAAGCACGGGGGAGCAGGTTGCTTAATTTTTATAATAAAATTGATAAAATTTCGTAAAAAAGTTTTTTACCAAGACGGAAAGATGTTACCAATTTTTAATTTTGCTCACCGGCGGTGTGATCCCGCATGAAATTATCCAGCTGTGATAATTGACTCTGATTCAGTTCATTAAATTGAAGACTAACTTTCCGTATTGCAAAGGTGCTGAAGGGGAGTTTATTATTTATGTGGGAATCCGAAATCTTTTTAGCCGGTATATCTTTTAAACAAAAACCTCGACCGCTTATAAATATATCAACCTTAAACGATTCGTGCATTCCCTCTCCATTAACAATATAATTAAAGGCAAGCCCCCCTCTGCTGATATTTTTAATTAGACCCAGTTTAGAGGAATTATTCTTGAGCAAAGCATATACGCCCTCCTGGACCACAAACCGTTTATTTTTTCTTCGCTCAACTCTCGTTTCTGTGTTCATCATGGCACATCCTTTTTTTTTTAATCACCTATAAATCTTTGTTCGATATTTTGCAATTTAAAAATAATTTGAAAACTAAGTTAAAAAAAACTAAGAGTATTGCATTGATTTACACCATAGGTATATATTGTATGTCAAGAAAAAAATGGCACAACATATGGCAATTAAAACCGGTTTGCTTGGGATTCACCAAACAGTTAAATAATAAAAATCCCGGCACAGCGGACCAGGTTTTCAATGTAAAAATAAAAAATAGGGCTTGGGAAAAGGTGAAAAATATGCGAAAAACGTCAATGTTTTGTTGAAATCTATTTTTTTGACGCTAAAAATGTTCTTTCAGGGCTCACAGCGGACAAATTTATAGTTCTTTCATAAAGTTATCTAATTAAAATCACAGAACAAATTATCTGAGGGGTCGGGGAGTTTTTCTTTTAGAGCCCCAAATTAAGCGGAATGAATGATC
>CAZDAB010000920.1:0-1163 GCA_964502855.1 uncultured Desulfobacteraceae bacterium
CAATTCACAGGCATTGCAACTTAATATGGTGCAGGGTTTCCCTATGATCTCTGTCTTAGAATGCCCGGTAATGGTTTCAAAAGCCCGGTTAACCGAAGTTATGGTGCCTTCAGTGTCCACAATCATGACTCCGTCCTGAATCGTGTCCACCACTGTTTTCCAATATTTGTTTAATTCTTCTTCAAACATTAACGCCCACTATTCACATATTAAACAGTTGTGCTGTTCATCTATTTAACAGATTTATCATTGGATGACGACAAAAATATTAAGCTTCTATCGAGGCTTGTTTCCGGTTTCTTATAGATAGGGCGCCCACCGGACAGATATCAATACAGGCATTGCAATTTTCACACTCAAATGTTGACAGATCCGTTACCCCGTAAAAACTTATTACCGTATCAAACCCTCGCTTTGAAAAGGTCAGAGCAGATTGGCCGTTCTTTTCACGGCACACATGAACACATTTACCGCACAACACACATCGATTGGGATAATAATCCAAAAAAGGATGGCTCCGGTCTATCTCAATTTCCCTGAGGTGTCTCTCCAGGCCTTTGGGCTTTAATCCCACCTTTAAAAATTTTGCCATTCGCTGCAATTCGCATTTTTTATTGGCCGGACAATTCTTACAGTCCACATGGTGAACCGACAAAAGAAGTTTAAGAGCGGTTCGTTGCAATTGCCTTACCGCAGGGGTGTCGGTTGTGACAACCATGTGATCTTTGACGAAAACCGTACATGAGGTTACCGGTTGTCTTTCACCTTCGATTTCAACAAAACACATCCGGCACGACACAGAAGGGGGATCAATGCCTTCCAGGTAACACAGATTGGGAATATAGATGTCGTTATCCAGGCAGGCCTTAAGCAGGACGGTCCCGTGTTCTGCCTCAATTTCTTTATTGTCCACCAAAAATTTCGGCATAATTTAGCTTCTCAACAATTTCATAATTTATCGATATCACAAGTTTATTAACGGCAACCTGTTTATGCCGTCGTCATGGAATAATGGAATGCTGGAATATCGGGGTAAAATTGGAAACATCCTGTTTAAATTGTTAAAAACTCCTTCAAACCCATCATTCCATTATTCCATCATTCCATTATTCCAATTGGGGCGAAGCCCCTAAGTTTTAGCCCTCTTTCTTTTTTTCCGGCGG
>CAZDAB010000921.1:0-1163 GCA_964502855.1 uncultured Desulfobacteraceae bacterium
CTCTTCTATAATCTGCTCGATAGAACGTGTTTTAGTTTTCATGTTCCCTCCTTTCCTGGTTGGTTTATGGATGGGTAACAATTCATGAGAAAACACACCTCATTCGATCTGCAGTAATTAGCAACAGGGTATTCAGATTATTGATTCAATAAGGATTCAAAAATTTCTTAGGCAACTTTAACGCCAAACAGAGACCTTTGAAAAATGCTCAATTTTGTTCAAGACCAAGGAAGGCGAAAATTTTAACCAGAGGAATACATTAGGTATTTCGAGGATTAAAATTTGAGCCTGACGCCGGAATTGGGCAAAAGGGAGCGTTTTTCAAAGATCTCAAACAGGTTGTAATGGAGCCATAAACAGAAGTAAAAGAATTTTCAGAGGTAAATGAAACTCAGTCGAGTTGAAATCCAAAAAGTCGTCGGCAAAATAATAAAGCACTTTGACACGATCATTTACAGTATTTGCTCCAAAGAGTTTTTTAACATTTTTATTTATTTTATGATATCGTCATAAATGTGTCAAGAAAAGAAACTTACAGTCAACATGGGAAATACCGGGGGCTTTGACTTGCTTTTGACATGTAAACTGGTTTTCCATATACTGAATTAATGTAAGTATTCACTCAATTTTTTAGTTTTCGAATTCACCCGAACAGGTTTCCATATCCCTTTTGCATTTCGGAGAAATTATGATGAAATCTCCCGTAATCAAGACCGCGCTTCCCGGCCCAAAGGCGCGAAAACTCATAGAGCAGGATAGTACCTACGTCTCGCCTTCATATACACGGTATTATCCCCTTGTTGTCGAAAAAGCCCGGGGGCTTTGGGTCCATGACGTTGACGGCAACGTATTTCTTGATTTTACAGCCGGTATCGCCGTTTGTGCCACCGGGCATTGTCATCCCCGGGTGGTTCAAGCCATCAAAGAACAGGCCGACCTATTGCTGCACATGTCGGGGACCGATTTTTATTATAAATCTCAGATTATTCTGGCGGAAAAGCTGGCTTCTCTGACACCGGGAAAAGGGAACAAGAAGGTTTATTTCGGGAATTCGGGCGCAGAGGCGGTCGAGGCTGCTTTCAAGCTGGCCCGCTGGCATACCCAGCGGGAATTGAATCTGGCCTTTTACGGGGCTTTCCACGGACGTACAATGGGTGCGCTTT
>CAZDAB010000922.1:0-1162 GCA_964502855.1 uncultured Desulfobacteraceae bacterium
CCCAAGTTCAAGGGTATTTGGGGAATTAAGCTAAAAAGCGGGCATTTTCAGGGGATAGCATATAGTAATTTCAATGGGTTATTGTTGCGAAAGTCGATGTAGTGACAAAATAATTAATTATTCCTTGACCAGGAGCGGTTGTTTTGCTAAACATGCCATCATGTTTATTCGCAAGGTCACACACAAAAATAAAAAGAATCGCAAAAAATACCATACATACAAACTCGTAGACTCGATTAGGACTGAACGGGGGCCCCGGCAACGGGATATATTGAATCTGGGGGCAGATTTTGATTTGCCCAAAGAGCAGTGGAAAAACCTCGCCAATTGCATAGAAGGAATTGTTACCGGGCAAAAACCTCTTTTTGATTATCCCAAAGAAATCAGTACGCTTGCCAAGAAATACGCAAGAACAATTATTCGCCAACAAGCTTGTACTATTGATGCGGGAGAAGATATCTCTTCGGATTATGAAATTATTGATGTCAACAGTGTAGACAATGAGGAGGTCCGGACAGTAGGTGCCGAACATGTTGTTTATGAGACGATTAAAGAACTCGAGATAGACCGGAAACTGAGAAGTCTAGGATTCAACAGATCCCAGCTTGCTGCTACTTTTGGTGTAATTGCCGGGCGAATGATTGTTCCCGGTTCTGAAAGAGCAACCCATCACTGGATGCAGAACCTTACCGCTCTGGACGAACTCATGGGTGTTGATTTTTCTAACGTATCTCTGAATAGGGTATATAAAGTTTCCGATCTTTTGTTAAAGCATAGGGATGCGCTTGAAGAGCATTTGCGCTGGACCGAGGGGCAGCTTTTTGGTTTGGAGGAGAAAATTATTCTCTATGATCTGACCAATACATTTTTTGAGGGTTCCGGTAAATATAACCCAAAAGCACGCTATGGTGGTAACTCAAAAGAGAAACGCAATGATTGTCCTCTGGTGACCTTGGGCCTTGTTCTGGATATGCAAGGATTTCCCAAGAAGAGTAGAATTTTTGAGGGTAACATCAGCGAACCCAAAACTCTCGAAATGATGATCAAGGGCCTTGCCAGTGAGGATATTAATGAGAATTCCGTATTCAAGCCAACGATCGTACTGGACGCTGGGATCGCTACCGAAGATAATATCAAATGGCTGAAAGATAAACTCTATCAT
>CAZDAB010000923.1:0-1161 GCA_964502855.1 uncultured Desulfobacteraceae bacterium
TACCCATTGTTTTTATAAAACTTTCATATGCAATGCCGAATGGGCCGATATATGCCTTGGGTGATATTCTGTTTTCTTTGAGCTGGCGCACAAGAAGGATATGATCCGGCGTAAAGCCCCCTGAAACGATCACGTCAATGTTCATACCGGCCAGTTTGGCGATAAGCGGTGTGAAATCAGGCGTGCCCGGACGGAATTTTTCAATCAGTTTGACATTAAGGCCGTGCGTCTTCAGACAGCGTTCAAGGTCACAGGCCAATTCTACAGATCCGGGGGTGGCGGCGTGTAAAATAGCCAGATGTCGAGGCTTAAAATGTTGAGCCAGGATGCCACAGAGCGGTTCAACAAAGCCCTGAAGCCGGGAAACTCTGAAAAAGTATTCATTTTTATGCTGTGCCAGCTCCTTTTGCAAACTGGCACTGGCCACATAGGGAATGCGGTATTTTTTAGCTACTGCAGCGATAGGCCCAACCAATGAATCCACATAACCGCCGGTAAGCGCAGCCACCTTTTCCCAGGAGCACAATTCTTCTGCCCTGGAGATGGCCACATCCGGCCGGCTCTGATCATCGCGTGAGATCAGCTGCAGCTGTTTGCCGCCGATACCCCCGGACTCATTGGCCTCGGCCACGGCAACCTCTATTCCTTGATGAATTTCAATGCCATTTTTTGCCAGTCCGCCGGAAAGAGGATTGATCACGCCGATTTTAATGGTCTCGGCAAAACTCGTGTTGCTCTGGAAGGCAAGTATCGATAAGTAAAAAATGATGCAAAAACACTTGATAATCAATAACAAAAAGTCCCGGTGGTTTTTCGGTAAGTTTTTCATGGTAAAAAATTCGAACACTATTTTAACGCGGATCTCCCATAGTTCGAAAGTGAATGCGAGACCTTTTCCCTGTAAGGGGATGCTGCATTACGAAAGCGTTACCTTAGACCCGACACTGTTGAGCGCAAAACTCGACGGAAACTCTTTTTGAAATCGCTGGATGGCTTTCCATCCGGTACAATGCATGGGTATCAACACTTCGGGATCCAACTTTTTAAATTCCGCAATCGTCTTGTCATGAATTTTCTCAAAAAAGGGTCCGGAAAGATGGAATCCCCCCATCACTGCTTTAATGTTGTTTTCCCCGGTTGTTTTCTGTGCAAACATAATCG
>CAZDAB010000924.1:0-1158 GCA_964502855.1 uncultured Desulfobacteraceae bacterium
CGTCATGATATTTCGGCCATACCCCGCATCAATGTGGTCTGCGAGGCCATGGTCGGTTTAGTTCTCGCGGATCATCTGTTAAGGCAACGGGCAATTCAATAGGCCGGATCTTGCTGAATACCTCAGGTCCGGTTTAGGTTATCCACGACTTGATCTCCTTAGTTGAAGGGATTTTGCCGACGCTTTTAACTTCGCCGTCTATGATAACTGCAGGGGTGCCAAAAACGCCGTAGCCGGCAATTTCCATGATATCGGTCACTTTCTCTACTTTGGCTTCTACACCTGCTTCGGCCACGGCTTCCTTTACGCGTTGTTCGGTCTGTTTACATTTTGGGCAACCCGGGCCCAGCACTTTAATTATCATGATTTTTTCCTTTCTAATTTAACACACTATAGAACTTTACAACTTATTGAAAATATATGTTATTTTATAAATTTTGGGCGCTACTTCGATTATGGAATAATGGAATAGTGGAATAATGGAAGATTGGTTTTTAAAAGGATATTAGGCATTTTTGATTTTAGCGTTAACACAAAATTTACCATTAGTCCAATATTGCATTATCCCAGAATGCATTATTCCAGCATTCCAACATTCCAACATTCCAATTGTGAGCGAAGCGAACTAACTTGTGCTGAAATAATGCCCGAAGATCATCCCGCTAATGGTGGCCATAATGACAACCAGTGTAATATAGGCGATCATCTTTTTCGTGCCCAGTACACTTCGGATCACCAGCATATTCGGAAGGCTGAGCGCAGGACCGGCGAGCAGCAGGGCCAGTGCCGGCCCGTTACCCATGCCCGAGCCCATAAGTCCCTGTAAAATTGGCACTTCAGTGAGCGTGGCAAAATACATGAATGCACCCGCCACAGAGGCAAATAGGTTTGCACCCAAAGAATTGCCTCCCACAAGGCTGCTCACCCAGCGGGATGAGATAAGACCTTCTGAACCGGGCCGCCCAAGGAAAAGCCCTGCCACAAGCACGCCGGCAAAGAGCAATGGCATGATTTGCTTAGTGAAATCCCAGCTTGAAAGAAACCAGTTTTCGGTTTCGCCTCGAGTGGTTGTGAGCATCCAAACCAATCCCATAATTCCTGCTGAAAAAGCGATGAGCGGTTCATGTGGAAATAAAAGTGCCAAAACCAAAACGGCTG
>CAZDAB010000925.1:0-1148 GCA_964502855.1 uncultured Desulfobacteraceae bacterium
GTGACTTAGTGCCCTGATTTTATTGAAATTTAAAAATCAAACTGTCAAAGATCAGAAAGAGGAAGAAAAAAAGAAAATTGATCAAATCATGGGAGAGATAGAGTGCCCAAAGGATTTCATCTGCTTAAAAGAAAATTTCGACCGTCTTTGCCAAGTAAGAAAGTTCGAATCTAATAAGCATCTCGAATGTCTTGAGAAAAATCCTTCACAATGTCCTTTTGCAGTTCCCTTTATAAATCGGCATATCTGCATATGCAAGATGCGAATGTACATTATCCAGACGTTAAAGAAGTAGACGGTTGATAAGGATGAATGTAGCGAGTAATTAGGGTCAAATTTAGATCCTTGATTAAAAGAGGCTGTCAGAAACAAACGAAGAAATTACCTGGATTAAAAAACGCTTTTTTGGGCAATATCTGTAATTGAATAGAGGAGGTTTGCCATTGTGCCTCGCATCAAATTAGACCCTCAAGATCGGTACCAACATATTTACGAAACTGCTATTGAGGTGACCGATTTAAATTATGGCAATCACATGGGGAATGATGCCATGGTTGGGATTATCCACAGGGCTCGCGTTCATTTCCTGCACCAGCTCAGTGCCAGCGAAAATAATCTTGGAGATGGAAAAACCGGGATACTGCTGACCGATCTCATTGTTAATTATAAAGGTGAAGGTTTTCTTTTTGACAAACTGATTGTTGAAAGCAGCATTGGTGAGCTACGCCCCAAGGGCTTTCGTATGTTTCACAGAATAGTAACTGAACAGAACCGGCTAATCGCACTGGCTGAAACCGGTATCGTTGCTTTTAATTATCACAAAAGGGAAGTAGCACGGGTGCCCGAATCATTTATCTCTAAGATTGCAGATTCGGAAGCTTAACTTATGATTAGGGGGGATTGAAATTTTGTGTTCTACTGGAATGAACTCCAGATGGTATCCAGAAATCAGTGAAAAGCAGCCATGTTATTTACCCTACGGGAAAGCCGATGGCACCGCATCTCCTGCGTTGTCAAGGGCTTGCGGTAAATTACTACAGCTGCACCCTTGACGCCTTGGATCTGCAGCACCCTCGACTTTTGCAACGTTAAGGTATAGGCTAAATCTATGGCAGAATTCAGAACACAAAAGGCCTTTTCCGAAGCCA
>CAZDAB010000926.1:0-1144 GCA_964502855.1 uncultured Desulfobacteraceae bacterium
ATCGCTTCTCTCTGATGTTTCTTCATATGTCGATTTTCCTGAAGGGTTGAGGGTAACTGAAAATATCAACTTTATAAATTCATGTTGTTCCCGGGGGTTCTATTGTCTTCCGGGTTTGGTCCTGTTGAATTTCAGATTCATCGGTTTTTTGATCTATCACGCGTTGTCTCTTTAGTTCGTTCTTTGCTGATTCTTTTTGACGTTTATTAAATTGATGGTTTGATCTTGCCAATTTGTTACCTCCTTGGCTGTTATTTTTGATAATGACAACAAGAAAAGGATCTATGATCGGACTTTTTCGAGGTTTAAAATCTAATTATAGCAAATTGTGAAGGAATAAATTCAAACCAAACAAAAGGGCATCCCCTCAATATTAGAAAGAATGCCCTTTTTACTCAGAACATAAGGTTAAATCACAGTGACATTTGCAGCGGCAGGACCTTTTTGTCCTTGCTCTATATCAAAGGAAACTCGGTCGCCTTCATTGAGGGATTTAAAACCGTCTGCATTGATTGCTGAATGATGAACAAACACATCCGCTCCGTCTTCCTGCTCAATGAATCCGAACCCTTTTCGGTCGTTAAACCACTTAACAGTTCCATTGGTCATGATAACATCCTCCTTTCTTAAAAATTTTCAACGTCGCAAACTGGAGGGTGCCACTTTGACAAATGGATTGTGCCTTCAGAAAGAAACCATCCCGCAGATTAAACAGGACTTAATTGATTAAATATATAATAATCTTTATTTAGAGAGAAAGCAAGTTAAATATATGTTTTTTATATGAAAATAGGGAACACGTATTTAAATGTGCAAAAACGAAATGTTACGCGAACAATGTCAGATACGGCTCTAACCATCTAAAATAATATATTAAATAGTTATATTTTATTTAATTTATAACTTCGGCTTCCAAGTCCCAGGCTTTGGGCATAATCCAGCTGAACGGTCCAGTCCACGTTAGGATAAATACCCTTAAATTTATCCTCACCTTTTTCCATGTTCGTGGTAAGGCATGATTCCGGAAGCGCAGGTTCCCGGTTCACAAGATCTACGGAGGCCTGATCAATGGCAACCGGGTCGGTGGATGCAACGATGCCGATGTTCCTTACGATAGGGGCATCGTTATGACCGTAACAATCAC
>CAZDAB010000927.1:0-1143 GCA_964502855.1 uncultured Desulfobacteraceae bacterium
TAGGGATTGAATTAATGGCAAACTCGGACAATGTGCTAAGGGGCGGTCTGACGCCGAAGTATATTGATATGCCGGAGCTGTTGAATGTCCTTAATTTTGAAGAGCGCAAGGTAAATATCTTAGAGACAGAACAGATCAACGAATGTGAATGGGTATATGAAAGTCATGCTGAGGAGTTTATTCTGTCTATTATCCAAGTGAAAGAGGGTATAATCTATAACAGTCCCGCTGACAGGAGCATTGAAATACTCCTCTGTACGGATGGAAAGGCAACGATTACCGATCTCGTGGAAAATCATAAGGTTGTCATTGACAGGGGGAAATCGATTATCATACCTGCGGTTGTAAAAAAATACAGTATCCAAGGAAATGCCGCCTTTTACAAAGCAGCGGTTCCATTATAGAATCTGTATGGTAAACAGTGTGTAAATCAAGGCCGTTGGGTAACGTTGATCCTTGTCCATTGACAAACCGTGGCTCCGAAGCCCTTTTTTAGATATCAGGTGTCAGGTTTCAGGTGTCAGGGTCGAGAAACTTGAAAAGCTGAAACCTGACACCTGACACCAAATAGGCATGGCACAAGTGTCAGTCGGTTTCCAAGAGAAACACGCCGTCGCTTCGCTGGAAAGAAATCAAATGCGTTTATCCTGTTTGCGTTTGAAAAAACTCTTGACATACAAAAGTCGATACTATAGGTGTTGCAAAACACGTTATAAAACGTAAGGAAACCAAATGGTGCATAATAAATCAGGCAACTATTATTTTTATTATTGGTATTTTTTTAATACCGGTCTGCCTGGGGTGCGCTGATACAAGAACAACTTGCAAAGCGAAAAAAACCGTGGGTAGACGGAAAACCCCACGGTTTTTTTATTTTCAAAGACCGTGGAGAAAAAAACTTCGCGGTCTTTTTTGTTTAAAAGGAGGAGTCTATCATGACATATTTAGGCAAGCGAATCCGGATAGAGCGGATAAAGAACCGGGATACCGGAAAGACGGTAATTGTGCCAATGGATCACGGCATTTCAATGGGTCCCATTGACGGTCTTAAGGATATGAAAGATGCAATCCATAAAGTGGCCGAAGGAGGAGCAAATGCCATAGTGGAGCATAAGGGTTTGGTGGGTGAAGGTCACCGCGGGG
>CAZDAB010000928.1:0-1143 GCA_964502855.1 uncultured Desulfobacteraceae bacterium
CTCAAGGGCTTTGGGAAAACATTCTGGAGCGTTTTTTATAATGCCGTTTGTAAAGGACCATAACCACAAAAAACTAAAACTGATTCTACTCTTGGTCATTTTTCTCGGATTAGGCGTTACCCTGGTTGTTTTTACAAGCCATCGACGGATATTAGGAAAAGACAAGAATATTGTTTCAAACATAAAGAATAATGCAAATATTTCAATAGGTAAAGCACATCAAACGGCGACCAGAAACGGAATAAAGGAATGGAATCTTGACGCAGCTTCAGTAAATTATATGGTTAAAAAAAACCAGGCAATTTTCCAGGATTTGTCCATTACGTTTTATCTTAAAAATAAAACCGAAGTTTACCTGACAGCGAATAAAGGAATTTTAAAAATAGATTCAAACGACATGGAAGTTTTTGGCAATGTTGTCGTAAAAAATTCAACATACCGTTTAAAAACCGAAAATCTATTTTACAGGCACAACCAACGAATAATTTTATCAAAAGTTCCTGTTCAAGTGTTCGGAAACGCCTTTAATATTGTTGCTGACTCTATGTCTTTGAATTTAAATACAAATAAACTTATGTTTGAAGGAAAAGTACAAGGAACCCTGCATGAGATCATTGGACTTTAATAAAAATTCGTACCGAATTTTTCTACTCTTTGCTGCAACATTTATGCTCGCAGCCGCCCCTGTTGCACCCTCTTCAGGGTATGCTAACGAAAAACCGAGTGATACGAATACGCATAATCTTGCAAAAGACCAGAAGATCCATATTACAGCAGACAAGCTGATCTCTGATAATGATGCCGATTATGCTGAATTTATTGGGAATGTAAGGGCAACTCAGGAGGACACCGTTATTACGGCAGACAGACTCAAGATTTTTTTTAAAGCAAATGCGGGCCATAAGGACACCCCCGCCATTGGAGGGGAATCGATTGCCAAAATAGTAGCTGACGGAAACGTCAAAATAAATTTCGACAACAAGGTTGCAGTAACCCGGCAGGCCGTATACAATACACAAACTGAGGTTCTTGTTTTGTCGGGCAACAATTCCAGGATTGTCAGTGGAGACAATTCTATTTCCGGCGAGAAAATAACGATTTATAGAGCTACCGGACGCATTAATGTTGAAAGCGGCGGCGAGA
>CAZDAB010000929.1:0-1143 GCA_964502855.1 uncultured Desulfobacteraceae bacterium
CGGATTTTGAATGGTCTTCACCTTTGACAATGTTTCATTACCATATTATATATTTCAAATTTTTAACATAGCCAAAGGGTGAATTAGATTTCTGATTACAGAAAAC
The DNA here is from genome assembly GCA_964502855.1 of uncultured Desulfobacteraceae bacterium. Classification (GTDB taxonomy): domain Bacteria; phylum Desulfobacterota; class Desulfobacteria; order Desulfobacterales; family UBA11574; genus S5133MH16. The sequence goes on from CAZDAB010000929.1 coordinate 107, forward strand.
AGTTACGGGAAAAACTGGAGGGACTATCAAGAAAATGGCAACACGCTGTATATCAAAGAACCCTTTGATAAATCAGTTAATCTCTATAGATGCTTGCCCGCCTGTCGTGGTTTGGTGCAGAGCAATTACGTCCTGCAAAAAGCGGGACGTATTATGCACTGACTCTCGCGGTTGAAAACGCAAGCCGGAACGAACGGGTTACTTGTCAAGACTTCATGGGTTAAGACGGAAGTTGGTTTTTTTATACATCTTCCGATCTATAGGAGAAGTTTTTTCTTGACAAGCTAAGGCCATATAGATGTTGGCTGTTTTTATGTAAAGAGAGCTCATAATTTCAAATTTTTCAGATGACTATTAATAAGCTTAATATCTAACTCATCAGGATCAAATTCTCCACCAACCCACTCAAGCATTGATTCGTGTTCTTCGTGCTTTGGGTTTTGAATAGCCTCTAAAAAATCAGAATACCCCCAAATGCCTCCACAATCTTCAGGTGGGCATGCCTTCTTGCCCTTGATTACTATTGGGGATTTGGAAAAATCTAATGGCAAAGTTTTTTCTAGAACGATCTTATGATTCCAGCCATCTCCAAAATCGTATTCGTAGGTAAAATTGTCTTTGGGATTGGAAACAAGGTCGTATAAATAAATCTTACGCTCATCAATCACATCCATCTCAAAATCCAGATCTGGAATTCCGATATAGGAGCCTCCAACTATATACTGGTGCAGATGACAATCAAACCATCCCATGGAAACCTGTAAAACGGAGTGTAGCTGATCTAGTCTAATATTATCCTTGACAATTAACCTTCTCCAAATTGGTGGCTTGCTCCCTGTCAGAGTTACTTTTATTTGATATAATGATTTTGATGCTTTTTTTCTTTTTGCCATTTTATTCTATTTTCCTATGTATTAAAGTATACTGCCAGCCAACCAACAAACCCCGCAGTTAGCGCAATTTGCCTTTTATTAATGGGTGGTTAATGATGGAGCATGATTAACGGTCCGCCTTCGCTGAAAAGCTATGGCGCGACA
>CAZDAB010000930.1:0-1141 GCA_964502855.1 uncultured Desulfobacteraceae bacterium
GTCTGTTTTTTAATCTGAATATCAGGAATTTTGGAAGAAATGACAGCCTGTACAGCGGAGACGCCAAAAATGAGCACAATAATTATTTCGATGGAGTAAAGGTCTATTATCCTGCCCAGCGCGATGACCGTGGTGATAAACGCTATAGTACCCCATGCTCTTAATCTCCCATAACTTCTCTTTTGTGTACCCAATACATCCATGGTAAAGGCTTCCAGAAAGGAAATGATCGGGGAATAAAATATGCCGTAGAAAACCGTGATAACAAGCATCGCCCAAAAATCTGTGGTATAGAAATAAAAAACCCATATTGCGGTACTGATAAAATTACATGAAATATATATCGGTCTTCTGATTTTAAGGCGGTCTGCCAAAGCTCCCCAGGCCAGCGAAAATAAAATCAATGCCACCGACCGTATCGCCGACAGAACGCCGATTTGAAAACCACTGAACTTGAGATGATAACAGTATAAATTAAAATAGGGCAAAAACATGCCCATCACGCTAAAATATAAAAAGTACTGGGAGCCAATAATAAATTTAAATGAATTTCGGAAATCTTTGTTCATATGTCTTTAGTACGGCATTTACGGACAAAAAACAATTTTTTTCAAATGTGTTCGCCCTGTGCAAACCCTTCGGTTTCCTTTACAAACTTATATTAAGGTGTTAATTTAATGTAAATCCTTTAGGGCCGGAATCAAAAAAAGTGCCGGCCGCACACGGTGCGGGGTTAATAACGATCATCATTTCAAAGTGGAACGAGAAAGATCTCTAAGGAATGCCCAAAGAGAAAGAATTCAGGATGTTTTGAAAAATTACATTTTAAAAATAATGATGTTCATTCAATTGTTAAAAATATATTTCCGTGTAATTTGCAAATTTCTTGTTTTTTCCGGTCTGCCGGTATTTCTTTTTTATGGGTGTACAACAGTAACACCTCCCCCAACACCTGCAGGGCATCCCAAGCCTTACAAAATTGGGAAAAATTGGTACAAACCGCTGCCGCACGCACGTGGGTTCAGCCAACGGGGAATGGCTTCCTGGTACGGCAGAGAATTTCACGGCAGAAAAACAGCCAACGGCGAAATTTACAACATGTATGCCATGACAGCTGCTCACAAAACCCTCCCCTTTGGAA
>CAZDAB010000931.1:0-1136 GCA_964502855.1 uncultured Desulfobacteraceae bacterium
TTTCGCATGCCTTGATCTTGAACGAAAATCCTCATTAATCAACAGACTCATTTATCCGAAAACGCTTTTTGAATAAGGAGAGCCCTATAGAGGGTATTTATATTTTGGGGAATGGTATCATTGTGACATAACAGCTTTCTATATAACATCTTTATTGTGGAGTTATGTAGCTAGAAAATACATACAATGCCGTTTTTTTCTTGGCGATTGATATTTTTTTTTCGAATATTATGCAGAAAACAATAGAATAACTGGTGTACCTATACAATGTCATCATTCAAGTAAACGCTTGCTTTATACATCAATTGGTGGTACATGTAAAGATACAATAGGAGGTACGCAATGAGAAAACTTATGAATATCCTTCCGGTAAGCGATTTGAGGCAGAACGCTGCCAAGATACTGAAAAGATTAAGAGAAAACAATGAACCCATTATCATTACGCAAAGAGGGCGGGCAGCTGCCGTCATAATCGGTGTCGAAGCGTATGAGAAATCTGAACACGATAAAGAGATCCTTAGGCTTTTGGCTAAGGGAGAAAAGGAAATAGAAATAGGCGAGGGTTATGATCTTGATACTGTTCTTGCTGAAGCCGATTTAATCCTATCCCAGGAGCCATCGTGAAAGTCCGCTTCACGCCTTCTGCCAGAGCCCAATTTCTGTCTGCTCTCGCATATATTCGGCGGGATAAACCTTCTGCAGCAACCAGTTTTCGAGAGCATTCCGAAACAGTTTTGCGAAGGCTTGAGGACTTTCCTGAGACTGGAAGAATCATACCGGAATTTCCAGAACTCCCCTACCGGGAGGTGATCATACCTCCATTCCGATTTTTTTATAAAATCAAAGGCGATGTTGTTTGGATAGTTGCAGTGTGGCATGGTGCTCAGCTTCCAAAGCAACCAAGTCATTAAACGCCAACCTTGCGCTTGAGGGGGACCGGGAAAAGCCGTGGTGTTTTTGAAAGCAATCTTTAATCGAAGTTTTTCGGCTTTTCACATATTTTGGTAACCGTTTCCCGGCCCCTCAGCTTTCTGAACGATTCAGCTTGACAAAGACACTATAAATATGTACAATTGTACCTATGAAAATTATTGCAGATACAAATACGTTTATTGCTGTTGCTCTAAATGAACCAG
>CAZDAB010000932.1:0-1133 GCA_964502855.1 uncultured Desulfobacteraceae bacterium
GCGCTTTTGTGCCTCGATTTACCCGCAAAATCATGACTTTTCGTTCAGACACTAGATATGCATTTTACGATCATTATCAGGACCGTTACGAGTACCACGGCAATACAATGATCGAAAGAATACGGAAAGAGGCTGGCAGGACCATTAAAAGGGACTGGATATTATTTGATTCCGTTGAAGAAGCTGAAGAATTTTTCAACAATAACTGCGCAAGTTAGGGGCTTCTCCCCAATTGGCCTTCGGCCCGGAGGGAATGGTGGAATACTGGAATAATGGAATAATGGGTTCTGGCATAATGCAATATTCGGTTAATGATAAAATTAAAAATAGCTAGTACCTTTTAAAAACCAACCTTCCAGTATTCCACTATTCCATTATTCCATATTCGAGGCAAGCGTTCAAGCCTCAAAAAATATCCTATATTTTCATTAAGTTGTAGAGATTCAGAGACGTTTAATTAGGGAGGAGAGTATGTTTGATACAATTATTGATGTGATATTAGATTGCATTTTTATGATACTGGTTTTAATCCTGTCCGTTCTGGGAACGGTGGCTTTTGGATTATAACACTGCAAATAACAGCTACAGAAATATTTGTGAATCAGGATGTTCGGAAAAAAACGCCGCTCTATCTTTTATTCGCTGCCAAATTTCGGAAAAATCGACGTTTATGGCCTGCTCCGGGCAATGTTTCATACAACTGAAACAAAAAACACAGTCATGGCCAAACTCGGGATACGGTGTAAACGCAACCGCATCCATGGGGCAAACTTCCGCGCATATTTGGCATTGGTTGCACAACTTTGTATCGATTTCACGCCTCGGCATATCCGCTTTGGCGGCTTCAAGGCTGACTTTTTCCATCTCTAAATGATTTTCTTTGGTCTGATAGGCCAGGTCGGTAAGTTTTATCCCTTTGGGGGTGTCACTGTGAAGTTTTTGGTAGACATGATTCACAAGTTCCCCAACCATCCGATCATCGTTAGCATCCGGATGCCCGTTGCCCAATGGATTTTCAAGCGGCCACATCAAGGAGTGAACGGCCAGTATCTTGGCTGCACCCAACACCGTAAACCCTTTGTTTAATAATTCTTTGCCCATTTCATACAAAGAGATACCGCTGCAAGCACCAC
>CAZDAB010000933.1:0-1132 GCA_964502855.1 uncultured Desulfobacteraceae bacterium
CATTGGAAGAACCGCAAAACCCGTGTGGGTCAACTCCTGAAAAGAGGAGTGTTCCGAAACTATGCCGTGAACACAGGCTGTGCCCGTAAAGGCCCTTGGCGTATGAGCAAAGTAAAGTGGGTTAATATCGCCTTGCCGGATAGTCACTTCGAATCACTTGGACTTTCGTTCCCCTGGATCTGAACTTGCCTGTTAGCGTGAGCAATCCCGCTTGCGGGGATCAGCCGACTCGCGCAGTACGGACCCGTATGCTGCGTGGGGTGGGAGGGGGGAGCTGCGAGCCTCCTCCCTATCCCGATGGGCGAAATATGTTGATTAGCTTGCTTTTTGCAGGGCTTCTTGCGCTTCCAAGGGCAGTTGGACGTGGATGAAATAGGACTCTGGATAAAGATAATCTTCACCTGATTCGTCAATGACCCTCAGATATCCTTCTTTTGAAGCCTCATCATCAGGTAGGATTTGATATATCTTCCGCCTCTCCAAATCCTCACAATCCTTATTCTCGATGCAAAGCATAAATATCGGTTTTTTTGTATTTTGTGTCATATTTTTAATCCAATAATCGTTTAATTTTCAATTTCTTTTTGCCAATGCCGTGGGCTTCATACCAGTGTAATTCAGCCTTGCGGATACTGCCGCTCTGAAGGCGAACTTTAGCAACTCCTTTCATTTTAAGCCAACGACCAGATCCATACTGCTTTCGAAGTCGCATAATATCTCTGATTCTTCCAGCTACGGCTATCGTTTCGATTTTTTCGATTTCATCTATTATCTCAAAATGCATGGCAATTTACAATGTTTGATATTTTTTTACGCCCAACCAACAAACCTCGCAGTTAGCGCAGTTTGCCTTTTATTAATGGGTGTTTAATGATGGAGCATGATCACAAAAGGGAGGTGGCATCATGCTCCATCGGTATTGCAGCCAGTTTCTTGCATACTGTGAGTTGGCCGATTTCTCGGCGCGTTCCATCCAGACTTTAACCATCAGGCTCAACGAATTAGCAAACTTTCTAAAAATACAAAGAATTCAGTCTATTAAACGGGTTCGCTATCGGCATCTAATCGATTTTGCATCCGACTACAATGCCCCCTCAATTCATGTCACAAAATCCCGGGTCTGGACCCTAAG
>CAZDAB010000934.1:0-1128 GCA_964502855.1 uncultured Desulfobacteraceae bacterium
AATAAAAGTCTGTTTTGTCGTAAAAATTTGTTTCACGACAATAAAAATCCAGAATTCATCTCAAAATAAATTAATTTTAACCCCAATAATCCAAGGCGCTTGAATAATGAACTCGAAACCCATAAAAAAACATGGGTTATAAGACTTTTTGTCAAGCTGAGTTGTTTATTATATTTTAAACACAATATGCCTCATCATATTGAGCGAATGTTACCTATAATATAATTATAGGGTTGATAAATTATAATTTATATGCAATAAGCTTCAAAAGATAGAGTGAAGTGAAAATGAAAAATAATAAACAATTAAAAACTCTGGGTCCCCGATTGGCTTTCCTGGTTGCCGAGTTGTACGAGCGGCAAAAAACGATCTTTTCCAACCGGGACGTGGAAGCGATAACCGGATTGAATTCCAAATCGGCGCGAGGGGTCTCGATCCGACTTGTTGATAGGGGGCTGGCCACTCGGCTGAAGCCAGGTCTGTTCATCTTGGTGCCGCCGGAACTCGGTCATGAGCGTGTTTACTTGGGCGATCCGTATGTGGTGGCTAATGAGATCGTCGGTGGTGGCGACTACTTTATATCTCATGCCTCGGCCATGGATATAAACCAAATGGTTACTCAGCCACAGCTCGTGGTGTATACGACAACCATGCAGACGATCAGAACGTGTTCCGTGCTTGGCACTGAGTTTCGTTTCGTGCGTTGTAAACCGGAACATTTTTTTGGTGCAACGGATCACTGGGTGACCAAGACCCGTAAAATTAAGGTCAGCGATCCCGAGAGGACCGTGATTGATGGGCTCAGGCAGCCTGGATACTGCGGCGGTTTTAGCGAAATTGCCAAGGGATTCTGGATGCGACGGCGGGACATGGACATAAAAAAGCTGGTGGCGTATGCCCTGATGCTGGATATAGGCGCGGTCTATCGGCGCCTCGGCTATCTGCTTGAGATGTTCGAAACGCAAGAAACCGGCCAATTGGAACTGCTGCGCCGAAAACTTACCGCTACTTATGTACTCCTTGACCCAACCCTGCCGGCTGAAGGCAAATTCATCGCTCGCTGGCGGTTGAGGCTTAATGTAAGTCCAGAAGAGATCAAGACCCTGATAAGGACCTGATTAATGATCC
>CAZDAB010000935.1:0-1127 GCA_964502855.1 uncultured Desulfobacteraceae bacterium
AAGAGATGACCGAAGCTTCAGAGCGAATATATAATGAAGTCGGAGAAAATGCCGAAATTATCTGGGGAACCGTGATAGACGACACTCTGGGCGATGAAATGCGGGTAACCGTTATTGCAACCGGAATCGATTCAAACCCCAAATCCGAATTGAGAACCGAGCTCAGAGGCAAGATCAGAGACATCACCTTAGATGACTTTAACGATGCCGTAAATTATGACGAGCCCACGTTTATCCGCCGGAAAAAAGCAGTGGGGGAATCGAGCGGCGCCACATACAGAGGATACAAAGGAATTGTAATTGACAACAACGACCTTAATGACCTGGATGTGCCGACATTTTTAAGAAAAAAGGCGGACTAGGTATTGACAATTCATCATCAATGGCATGGAAAACCGACAAATTCCATAAAAGATTTGCTGAATCGGAAATTGGAACCATTCGCAAACCATGGAAAGGGCGAATCAAAGTCGCCCTGGTCTACCCCAACACGTATCATGTTGGAATGTCCAACCTCGGTTTTCAGACGGTCTATGATTTGCTCAATAAAATTGAGCACGTTGTATGCGAAAGGGGTTTCCTCCCGACGGAGAAAAGGCCGGGATCAGATCGTATTATTACCATAGAGTCCGGAAGTCCTATTTCTGCTTTCCACGTCATTGCTTTTTCCGTCTCATTTGAAAATGATTTTCCCAACCTTTTGACCATTCTTGAAAAGGCAGGACTTCCTCTGCGATCCAGTAATAGAGAGAACCCCCACCCTCTCATCATCGCAGGGGGAGTCGCCTTTTTTTTAAACCCCGAACCTGTGGCGCCCTTTGTGGATTGTTTTCTGATCGGGGAAGCCGAAGCTATTGTTCCCCGGTTTTTTGATACAGATTTACCTGACTTGCTGAATCAAGACAGAACGTCGTGTTTAAAAACCCTTGCCCGAAACGTCCCCGGCGTCTATGTTCCTGAATTTTACAATGTGACATACCATTCAGATGGAACATTTCGCTCATTTGAACCGAAATTAGACGTGCCCGTTAAAATTGAGCGCCGGTTTTTAAAAGATCTTTCCCGAACTCCCACTTGCAGTGCCGTATTAACCCCGGATACCACCTTCGACCGTACATTTTTGATTG
>CAZDAB010000936.1:0-1126 GCA_964502855.1 uncultured Desulfobacteraceae bacterium
AGAGATTTTATTTTGAACCGGCATTATTTCAAGCCGACCCCCAAAAAAATATTATTTAAGTGGTCGGCCATGAAAAACTGGCTCGAAGGTGACGGCTTTGAAGATAAAAAGATACCATCTCATTCTGATTTTGTATTTGAAAATCAGCAAATCCCGCCGCTTAAAAATCAACCCACGAGTTGTATAAAAATTTAGCACCTGACCTAAGATAGTAATAAAACCTGTTTCGCTGAACCAAATATTCTGTTAAAGTATATTTGGTGAAAATCAGCGGAAGGAGGTGATATATGAAAGGAGATTGATATGACTCATATGAATAGAGCAAAGGCGCAGGTCATTCGTTTCCCCCAGACAGAGAAAGTCAAGGATAAGCCCCGTAAGACCGGGCTTAATACCAATAAGGAAGGCTCTGTCCGGAAAATTAACGGGAAGGTGTATATTGATTTCATGTACCTTGGAGAGAGAGCCAGGGAATGCTCCGATTTAGCCTGGAATGAGAAAAACGCAAAACATGTCAGACAGCAGCTTGACAAAATCATGGTTGAAATCAATTCAGGGTCGTTCAAGTTTGCCGAGGTTTTCCCAAACAGTAAAAAGGCGGATTACTTTGCTGAAAAAGAGCGGTTGTTGTTTGGTCTCAACAAGACCCCTGACCAGGTTTTGTTCAATGATTTTGCTCTGATTTGGTATGACCTGCTCAAAGACTCCGGCAGAGTATCGGAACGGACACTTTGGGGTTACAAAAGTTATCTGGATCGGTATTTAAAGCCCTATTTTGGAAATCTATCATTCGGAGAGTTTAATAAGATTAGATTTACCAAATTTATTTCCTGGGCAAAGAGACAGAAACTTCGAAAGAAACAGATCAGCAACGAGACGGTGAATAAAATTTTTGTGCCCATGAAAATGATCTGTAAAGATGCCGCCATCGAATATGGATGGGGCAGTATCTATAATCCATTTTTTGGTTTTAAAAAGCTTCCGCCAGAGGGCGACTCTTACAAGGAGATCTTTCCCTTTTCAATGGATGAACAAAACAAAATAAGTGTATCTTTACCTGATCACTGGAAGCCGTATTTTGATGCTGCATTTAAAATCGGATTGCGACAGGGCGAACAAAATGCGA
>CAZDAB010000937.1:0-1118 GCA_964502855.1 uncultured Desulfobacteraceae bacterium
ATAAGAAAAGAAATTGCCGACGGCAATTCCCCTGGTTTGGAGCTGGCGGCCCATAGCCTCAAGGGATCTGTAGGAAATTTTGGCGCAAAGCGCGCCTATGAGGCGGCGTATCAGCTCGAGAAACTGGGAAAAATGGGAAAGATGGATGGTGCGCCGGTTGCACTATCGAAACTGGAAAAGGAATTCGGGACTCTGACAACTGAAATGAAAAATGTTCTCGAGGAGATGAAAAATGAAAGTTCTGATAGCCGAAGATGATCCGATCTCCAGACGCCTCCTGGAGTCCTTCTTGCACAAATGGGGCTATGATGTACTGGCTACTTCTGACGGTAGTGCGGCCTGGGAAGCCATGCAGAATTCGGATGTGCCAAGCCTGGTGATTTCTGATTGGATGATGCCGAATATGACTGGTCTTGAGCTGTGCGCCAATATACGCGCAATTAAAAAATCGAAATACACCTATTTTATAATACTAACCACAAAGGCGGAGAAACAAGACGTGATTGAAGGTCTTCAGGCCGGAGCAGATGATTTTTTGATCAAACCTTTCGACCGGAACGAATTGAAATATCGGCTCAAAATAGGAGAAAGGATCATCAGGCTGGAACACAGAATACTTGAATTGGCCAACACCGATGCTTTGACCGGCCTGTTAAACAGAAGAGCATTTATGGAAAAAATGGAGATGGAGTTGCACAGGTCCCGGCGGACACGCATCCCCCTTTCTCTGGTACTTACCGATATAGATTATTTTAAGAAAATTAATGACAATTATGGCCATCAGGTCGGAGATATGGTTCTTCAAAAATTTTCTGAGAAATTGTCCGAATCCGTGCGACCATATGATTTTTTGGGTCGATATGGGGGTGAGGAGTTTGTGATATGTTTGCCGCATGCAGATGCCGTTCAATCCCGATCTGTTGCAGAAAGGATTCGCAAAAAAGTGGAAAAGATGAAGATTATTCTCCCTGACAACCCGCAACCTTCAACGATTACCGCCAGTTTTGGGGTGGCTTCTTTTCGATTGGAATCCCGGGACAGCCCGGATTCCCTTACCGGGCGTGCTGACGAAGCCATGTACAGAGCCAAGCGTGAAGGGAGAAATCGGGTGTGCGTAT
>CAZDAB010000938.1:0-1117 GCA_964502855.1 uncultured Desulfobacteraceae bacterium
TCATCAATTACTTACGACTTTCTGTTACGGATCGGTGCAATTTAAGATGTATCTATTGTATGCCGGAACAGGAAGTGCAATTTATGCCCCATCGGGAGATACTCAGCTATGAAGAGATGCTCCGTATCGTCAGGCTTTGTGTTTATAAAGGTATTCGTAAAGTCAGGGTCACCGGGGGAGAACCCTTGGTACGAAAAGAAGTTACAAATTTTCTTGAAATGCTTTGTAAGATAGAAGGACTGGAGGAAATCAGTCTGACTACCAACGGAGTGCTGCTCAAAAGTTTTGCTTCTGACATCAAAAATTGCGGTATCTGCCGGATCAATGTGAGCCTGGATTCCCTTAAGCCCGAGCGATTTTTTCGGATTACAGGAAGAGACTATTTTGAACGGGTGTGGGATGGGCTTGAAGAGGCGGAGCGTGTGGGATTTAATCCCATTAAAATTAATGTGGTAGCAATAAAAGGCGTGAATGATGATGAAATATTGGATTTTGTCGACCTGGCTGTAAAGAAGCCTTATCATATTCGTTTTATTGAGCTTATGCCTGTAGGAAAACAAAATACGTGGAGTGCCGGACGGTTTGTGTCTATAGATGAAATTTTTCGTCTGATCCAATCCATCGGAGATTTGAAACCTGTGAAACCCAACCCCTATGACGGTCCTGCGCAACGATTTAAAATTAAAGGGGGACAAGGGGAGATTGGGCTGATTAGCGCCCTGAGTCATCATTTTTGTGATCATTGCAATCGATTGCGGTTGACCCCTGAAGGGCATCTTAGGGGCTGTCTTTTTTCGGATCAGGAGATTGATCTTAAAACACCTCTAAGACAGAAAAAAGAAGATGACTATATCCTGCAACTAATTGAGTTCGCGATTAAAAACAAACCCAAGGAACACGGGCTGCTGAAGTATTTTCCTCGAAAATGTGTTCCCCAGATGAACCGTATCGGGGGTTGAAAAAAACGGCCACACGGTATCACGGGCCTCCGGTAAAAATAAACTTTGAAACAAATATGGAGGCCCGAAAGCCCATTTTTCTGAACAGTATTATTCAGAAGATCCCGACTCGAGATCTTTAATGCGTTTATTTATGGCATCGAGTTCTTTCTTCATGG
>CAZDAB010000939.1:0-1113 GCA_964502855.1 uncultured Desulfobacteraceae bacterium
TTCTCCGGTCCCTATTCGGGTTATGGTTTTTTTCAAAAACAGATTGTCTAACTCTAAAAAAAGGTCATCATGGTTGACAAAATACTGAAGTACCGGAGGATGAAAGTACGTCTGCAGAATACAATACGAGCAGTCCATGGTGCAAAATGTACCGATATGTAAAATTTGATAGTTGCAACACCGGTAAGCACGGGTGCCCGGACATTTCTTGATAAAGGCACCCTTGTTTCGAGTAAGAAGAAGGACCGTCTTTCCTTTTTGTATGGGATCATCTGACAATGCAAGTGAACCAAAAACCTCTTGGGCATTCTGAACCACTACGGCGGGCGCATTTATTCGTGATCGGATGGAAGACACCCGGGGTAAATGTGCCACTTGCCGATCGATATAAAGGTTGGAAATTAACAATGGAATAATGCTATTAAATACGAGCCAGTTTCAAAACGCCCCCTTTTGCCCAATCTCTGCGTCAGGCTCAAATTGAAACTGGCTCAATACATCTCCTTTAAACCGTATGTAATGAAAAATGCTGAGCGAGTCAAGTATGAAAACAGATCGGCAACCATGATTCTTCTTTATCGGAAAACCACTGAACAGCTCTTGACACCCCGCCGTGCTGTTGATAATTACTACTGACATATAAAAATCATCCGGCAGGACTTTCCCGTAATTTCCCCTGTGAGGGCCAATATCGATCTTATCAGAAACTGAAACAGGAGACTGAGAAAAGAATGATCCTGAAAATGCAAAGAAAAGGGAAAAAAGTATTATTGTATGAGTCTGAGCTGCACGAATATATGTACTTTAAGCTAAATGAACTGACAGCACTGGCTTCAAACGTGGTCATGGCTTTGGTTATGGTCAGCTTGATTGTTGTTTTGACCTTTTTTAAAGCCCGGGATTATTATTTTTACGGCTTAGTTTTGCTTCCCATTATAGGGCGTCGGTTTATCGGGGATATTATAAAAAGGTGGCTGAAAAATAAATTTAAAGAGCTTTTAGACACTCGATTGGAATAACTGATTATGCGGGTAGCTGTTCTTTCGGATATCCATGCCAATATCGAAGCTTTTCAGGCGGTGGTCAGCGACCTTGAACACCGAACGGACAGAA
>CAZDAB010000940.1:0-1112 GCA_964502855.1 uncultured Desulfobacteraceae bacterium
TTCTTCAACGTCCTTAACTATCTTTTTAATACTCGGGATATTTTCCAGCACGCCGTTTTCAATTTTTTCCAGAGCCGCTAAATCATCTCCCGCTTTGTCAAGATTTTGGTGTATATGGTCAAGCAGTGCCCTGGATTTTATTATGCCGCCCACCGTACCCTTGCCGGACGCAATATCCCGGGTAATGGTTTCAAGATGAGCCAGAGTTTTGTTGGCATGTTCAAATGCTTCGAAAAGAGGTCCTTTGGGATCACGCATGGTTTTAACGATTCTTGAAATTTCCTGGGCCGCCTCAACAACCATCTTGGCTGTCTTTTCAACCTGAAACTCCTCCAGATAATTAGATATGGATTTCCCCGGCCGGGAAGGAATTTCACCTCCCACAGGAATCAGCGGCGCATTTTTACTGCCGGGTATAATTGAGATATATTCTGATCCTATTAATGTAGGGCTTTTAACCGTGGCTATGGAATCTGTTCTGATTCTTGATCTATAATCGTCTAAAATCTGCAGCTTGACTTCTACCTTGTCGCCGACAAGGATTATCTTTTTTACTTTTCCTATGTCGGCATTAAACAGTTTTACAGCCGTATCCGCCTGGATGTTATAACTTTCGTCAAAAACCGTATAATAAGGGATGTATTTTTTGAACCAGTCTTTTCCGCGACCGATGATGACAACCGTTACCAGGAGAAGAACGGCAACACTGATCATAAATGTGCCCACGATTTTTTCTTTTTTACTAAAATCTAGTTCCATAATTTAACGTCTCAGAATTTGTATAATTTAATGAAAACATACGTTATTTTTTGAGGCTTCAACGCTTGCCTCAAAAATGGAACCATGGAATGGTGGAATACTGGAAGATTGATTTTTGAAAGGATACTAGTAATTTTTAATTTTATCGTCAATACAAATATTACCATTAACCCAATATTACATTATCCCAGAACCCATTATTCCAGCATTCCACCATTCCAATTGGGGCGAAGCCCCAAACCTGTGCCTGTAATGTTTATTGGGGAATTTGTGTTAACGTTCCCCCGGCAATCAATATCTTCCTGTTGGAAAATGTTTCTATAAAATCCCGGTCACGGGAGAAAAATACGACG
>CAZDAB010000941.1:0-1108 GCA_964502855.1 uncultured Desulfobacteraceae bacterium
TTTTTTTGCTGCCGGTTTTTTTGCCGTCGTTTTTTTCTTCGCAGTTGCCATGGGACCCTCCTTTGATGTTTAAAAGGTTAAGAACATCACATAGCCCTTAAGTTTAGAAAATAATATTAGCTTAACCCATACATTTTGTATCATAATTTAGATATGCTACAATATACAGTATGTCAAGCTTATAATATAATGAATCTAAAATTTTTTCGAATTAAAAACCAAGCGTTCAATCAATTCTAATGACTCTGCACACGCTAAACTCCTATAAAAATGATTGAGGTGCCAACTTCCCTATGATATCCTGACACCGCCTATAGTATGGATTGGCTTGCAGCGATTCTATCCATTCACTTATCCGGGAGGCTTATATGAACTCGGAACAAAAAGAAAAGCTGTCCCGAATTTAACGTCTCGGAAATTCTACAATTGGTTGAAATTAAAGATCTTTTAATAGCTCCTGGTTTATGCCACTTCCATGGAATGATGGAATACTGGAATGCTGGAATATTGGGATAAGGGCGGAAACAAACCATTTTAATTGTGTAAAACTCCTTCAAACCCACCATTCCATTACTCCATAATTCCATTATTCCAATTGGGGCGAAGCCCCTAAGTTCTTAAGATGTATCAGTGACGGTATATGGCAAAATTCCAAATCAAACGTCATATTTCAGGCGGGATTATCACGAATTATTTCTGTACCTCGAAATGCAGGCATTGCCTGTACAACTGCGGTCCGCATTGGGGAAAAATACATGGACCCTGCAACTGCCCAAGACAATCTGCGTATGGTTCGATTGTTGGGGTGCAGATCCGTTCATATTGGGGGAGGGGAACCTTTGCTCAGGCCGGATAACCTATGGAAAATTATGGAGGTTGCCGGCCGTTTGGGGGTATTTGTTGAATATGTGGAAACCAACTCGATCTGGTTTAAAGATCTTGAATCTGCCAAAAGGATTTTATGTAACCTTCGAGAAAAAGGGCTCAAAACCCTACTTGTCTCGATAAGCCCTTTTCATAATGCCTGTTGGAAGACTGATAAATAAATGAGGAGTCGGGGAGTTTTTTTAATTTAACCGCTCCATAAATAATCAGCAACTACACCGTA
>CAZDAB010000942.1:0-1108 GCA_964502855.1 uncultured Desulfobacteraceae bacterium
AACCTGAACAAGCCGGCCTACGGCTTGGAGAGAACAAAAAATTATTTGCCACCAAAACACAAAGAACAAATTTATTAATCTTTTTTGGCCTGCCCTGTTACATATTTTAAAAAAAACCCAAGTCGATTTTTGTTGAAAAATACCATTGGATATTTATAGTAAGTGACATTTAGTACCATTGAACAGGGTAAATTTTTGTGATTGGGTTTGAAAACAAAACGTTTTGCAAAATACACAAATTTTACTATGAATGTGCTAAGATATGAAAAATTTAGGAAAGAGAGGACTGTGAAATGAAATTTTTGATCGCCGAACAAAATATAGGAGATGATGCCACAAAGGAGCAGGCTGAAAAATTGATTGAACTTTTGAAAGAAAAGGGTTGGGATGTTGAATATGGAATCGGGAGAAATGTAGCAACCGACGTTTCCGAGTTCGGACAGGAGGAAAAGATTCAGGAGGCATTTGCAGATGATTTTATGCTCTGCATATCCCAGTTGGAAAAATGATATGCTTTAGCCCGAATATTTCATGAAAACTTTCGAGGGGCCTTTTTATTAGTTATGAAAACCGTTTGTTATTTACAATTTTGCTTATAGTTGTCAGGTGACAGTTTGTACCGAAAATTTTCTTGTTCAATTTCTCAAAAATTTTCGCCCTACGGGAGAGTGCGAGGCGCCCATTTGCGGCGTTATCAAAGGCTTGCAGTAGTCACACCTACGGCCCCTTGAATGCCTTGCAAATGAATACCTCGCACTCGTGAAATATCCGGGTTAAAAATTGCATGTGTTAATAAACAGGACTAGAAATACAGTTATTGCAGGAAAGAAAAAGCTCTTGAGCTCATTGTTCAGCAAAACCAAAGGTCTTATGTTTACTTCGCGTTCTGCTGTCCATGACAAAGCTATGGTGTTCCTCTTCAAAAAGGAAAAGACGGTATCACTGCACATGTTTTTTGTTTTCTATCCGATTGATGTAATATTTCTTGACCAGACAAAAAAAGTGGTTGAAATAAAAATGAATTTTAAGCCCTTTACAATTTACGTTCCAAAAAAGAAGGCGCAGTATGTTGTTGAATGTGGTGCCGGCGCTGTAAGAAAAAGCCGGA
>CAZDAB010000943.1:0-1103 GCA_964502855.1 uncultured Desulfobacteraceae bacterium
ACAGGAGAGGCGATATTAAGCCCGAAGGATCGCCCAATGTGACGGATCACTATGGGATGGGCGGTGGAGTCTCGGGGATGGGCCGTATGTCCGGAATGGGCCGAAGCATGGGCCGGGGCATGGGCCGGGGTATGGGTAAAGGCATGGGCCGCTGTATGGCATCTGGAATGGGTGCTTTTGGCCCCATTCCCACGGATTCCTCTAAAACCGCTTCTTTATCCCGAGAAGAAGAATTGAAACAACTCAAGGATCAGGCAAACGACTTGTTTAGACAGATGCAAGCCCTTCAAGCCAGGATCAAAGATCTGGAGAAAAAGTAGGTGCGCGAAAAATCATGGAGAAAAAATATCAATACCTAAATTGAGCGATTGTCGAGGTTGCCACAGATACAAGGAAGATGTTGTTCCGCTATAGTCACCTATGCGGGACTGCATCTGACGCAGTAGATGCGGTAAAATCGGCAATCCCACAGGGTTTCAAATTTTAAAAATATAAATAAATTTAATTCATTAAAAATAAAAGGTATTTAATCCCCTTTAAAATTTGAAACGCTTAGTTTAGGCGATACTTATTTGGTCCCGTACCATCGCGGCGGTTCGGACGTTCACTGGGCGTCGATCTGACCCCTTACAAAACATGCTCTCTGGATTGCATTTTTTGCCGGTTAGGGCGAACCAGGAAACGATCTTATCCATGCCACAACGGCGGCCGTTTACCGGCGGATCAAATTGCGGATGTCTTGGATATGCATCTCAATGAGGTATCCAAATATTTCGGAAAACGAATCCGAACCGGCGAAATTTGCTCTGAACTCAAAAAAAGGGATGTTTATTATTTGGCGGTTAGCAGAAAGGATAGACACAAAGCCTGCACAAGCGCATAATTTCAATTTCAATTTTACATTGAAATCCTGGTCCTCTGGTAAAGGATATTTAAGAATACTGGATGGTGTGAAACAAATTAAGGGAGGTAATGAGTGATAATGCATAAGAAAAAGCAAATCGCTGACCCCAAAAAGCGGAAAGATCAGATGGAAGTGCAAAAAAAAGAAATTAAAGAACGGTTACAACATATTAAGAATAAAATCCTGGTTATGAGCGGAA
>CAZDAB010000944.1:0-1089 GCA_964502855.1 uncultured Desulfobacteraceae bacterium
TGAACACGAAATGAAGCGCAACGCAGAAATTGGACTTTTTACGAAGCCGTCAAATTTTTATTGATATAAAAAAGATATCCTCGACAGAACAACGTAACGAGGTTTGAACAAGGAGTTTACATAATGGCACATAAAAAGGCAGGCGGCAGTTCCAGGAACGGTCGTGACAGCCAGGGGCAGCGCAGAGGCGTAAAGCGATATGGCGGTCAAAAAGTAAAAGCCGGTAATATTCTGGTTCGCCAGCTGGGAACAAAAATCCATCCCGGAGACAATGTGGGAATGGGCAGGGATTATACCCTGTTTGCCAAAATTAATGGTTTTGTTGCTTTTGAACGGCTGGGTCGTTCCCGGAAAAAAGTAAGCGTTCATGCAGCGTGAAATTCATTGACGAAGCGATTATTACCGTTTGGTCCGGTGATGGCGGCAGAGGCTGTGTCAGTTTCAGACGTGAAAAGTATATTCCACGCGGAGGACCGGACGGTGGAGACGGGGGCAAGGGCGGTGATATTGTTTTAAAGACAACATCAAGAAAACGGACCCTGTATCAGTTTCGATTCCAAAAACATTTCAAAGCCAAAAACGGCGCCCATGGCCAAGGCAAACAAAAGACCGGGAAAAACGGTCAAGACCTGGTCATAGAACTCCCACCCGGAACCCTGGTCACTGACGCCGACACCGGACAGGTTATAACAGATTTAATTAAATGTGGCGAAACAGTTGTGCCGGCAATCGGTGGTCGAGGCGGTCAGGGCAATGCACGATTTAAAACTTCAACAAACCGGGCTCCCCGGTTTGCCCAGCCCGGTGAACCGGGTGAAACCAAAACGTTAAAGCTGGAACTCAAACTTCTGGCGGATGTTGGTATCATAGGCCTTCCCAACGCAGGTAAGTCCACCCTTATTGCTGCAGTTTCTTCAGCGCGTCCCAAAATAGGTAATTACCCGTTCACTACACTTTTTCCCAGCCTGGGCGTCGTTCAAACCGGCTGGGCGGAGCCTTTTGTGGTGGCAGATATCCCGGGTTTAATTAAGGGAGCACATAAGGGAACCGGGCTCGGCATCAGATTTCTGCGCCACATTGAACGCACTC
>CAZDAB010000945.1:0-1083 GCA_964502855.1 uncultured Desulfobacteraceae bacterium
TCCAGCGCGGTATTTTTACGACACAGTAATCCAGGGTCGGCTCGAAAGATGCGAAGGTTTCCCCGGTAATGTCGTTGGGGATTTCATCAAGTGTATATCCGACGGCCAGTTTGGCTGCGATCTTGGCAATGGGGAAGCCGGTGGCTTTGGAGGCAAGGGCCGAACTGCGAGATACCCTGGGATTCATCTCAATTACGATCAATTCTCCGTTTTCGGGGTTCACGGCGAACTGGACGTTTGAACCGCCGGTATCAACGCCGATCTCCCGCATGATCGCAATCGATGCATCCCGCATGGCTTGATATTCCTTATCTGACAGGGTCTGAGCCGGTGCAACCGTAATGCTGTCGCCGGTGTGTATGCCCATGGGGTCCATGTTTTCAATGGAACATATAATCACGACATTGTCATTTTTATCCCGCATGACCTCCAGTTCATATTCCTTCCAGCCCAGAACCGATTCTTCAAGCATTACCTGCCCGATAAAGCTTGCATCCAGTCCTGCTTTTGCCACTTTCTCCAGGTCTTCCGGGTTGTAGGCTGCACCACCGCCGGTACCGCCCAGAGTAAAACTGGGACGAACAATTATCGGAAATCCGATTTCATGGCCAACGGTTCTGACCTCTTCCATGTTGGTTGCAAAACCGCTTTTAGGCAGGCGAAGTCCTATATTCTCCATGGCATTGCGGAACAGTTTCCGGCTTTCAGCCTTTTGGATGGATTGGATTGACGCGCCGATCATTTCCACACCGAATTTATCGAGTACGCCCATTTCTGCAACTTTTACGGCGGTATTAAGGCCTATCTGACCTCCCAGCGTGGGAAGCAGAGCACAGGGACGTTCTTTTTCGATGATTTTTGCAACCGCCAGGGGAACAACCGGTTCGATATAGGTTCGATCGGCCATTTCAGGGTCGGTCATGATGGTTGCAGGATTACTGTTGACAAGGACGACTTCGTAGCCCTCTTCTTTTAAAGCCTTGCAGGCCTGAGTGCCTGAGTAGTCAAACTCGCATGCCTGGCTGATAATAATCGGACCGGCGCCGATGATGAGAATTTTGTGTATGTCGGTGCGTTTAGGCA
>CAZDAB010000946.1:0-1078 GCA_964502855.1 uncultured Desulfobacteraceae bacterium
AAATTTAAAGCATTTATTACATCAATGTTCCTCTCCTTGGCATTCGCAAAAGGTTCAATATTAAGAATTTCCTGAAAAATGGATTTAAATTCCAATAGCCGATTTTTGGTGAGTAACTTCTGAAGTGTTTTGTGAGGTTTTTCCTCAGAATTGACGTCTCCGAGACGTTTTTCGATATAAATTAGCGTTCTGGGCGTAACCTTAAACCTTAAAATCTTTTGCAGGCTCTTCTCGATCTCTGACGCTGATAATTTCCGGAAAGCCTCATACTTTTCCAGATCAGTTGAAGAAATCTCATCGCCCAAGGGAATCTGAGTTATTCCTTTGACTTTGGCGATTTTTTTCAGACTGCACGCTTCAGCCAGATGACATAAATACTCAGCCTGAAGCGCGGCTACCTGGAGATAGGCGCTTAAATTGTAAAAGCCCATATGTATATGCTCAGGGAGTTTTAAGCCGCTTCGACTGCGCACGTATCTATATTTGTGATCAATCTCGCTCCAGGCCTCCTCAAGAATCGTCCTCAATTGCAACTCGAATAGAAGACCCTTTAAACCGGGTGGGGCATCTGAATTTTTGCCTAATTCTATCTGGTAATGAATAGATGAGTATCCGCTATATCTCAGATCTATGTCATCTGGTATCGAATCATCAGGGCTAACCGGCAAAATGAAGGATCTTTTTTGATCGGGGCCTTTTACAAAACTCAAGATGTCCTCATCAGACAAAAGGTTAAGATATGACTCGACTTTTTCGATATCTGAAAGGCGCAGACAGATTATCCTGACTCCCAATAGATCGCCGACTCTTGCCGGATAATTTTTATCCGTAATTGACAGTACGCCAGCCTCAAGTTCTTTATTTAGCCTATTAATTTTCTCGATAAGTCTTAATTCATCTTTGATGCGATATATAATTGTATGCAGACTTTCTTTCGGTGACGAAGGATCGTCTTGGATCAGCTGAACAATATATTTTCCGAGTTTTTTATATTTTTCCTTTTCATTTAAAAACGATATTAGAATCGCTTCTCTCTGATGTTTCTTCATATGTCGATTTTCCTGAAGGGTTGAGGGTA
>CAZDAB010000947.1:0-1072 GCA_964502855.1 uncultured Desulfobacteraceae bacterium
AGTACGAAGCGCTGATTACCAAAAATGCGATTTTCAAAGCCAGGACCCTGGGCGTGGGGCGACTTTCTCTGGATGATGCCATGGAATGGGGTGTCAGCGGCCCCAATTTGCGCGCCTGCGGCCTGGCATGGGATTTGCGCCGGGCGTTTCCCTATTCCGGATACGAGTCATTCGAATTCGATATTCCCACCGCTTCAGAGGGCGATTGTTACGCACGCTATCTGGTTCGGGTTGAGGAAATGCGCCAAAGCCTGAAAATCATTAAACAGGCTGCAGCACAGATGCCGCCGGGAAGATATGTTACCGATGATTACCGGTATGCAGTCCCCAAAAGGGAGGACATGCTCAAAGATATCGAAAGCCTGATTCATCACTTTGTCAATGTGACCCGGGGCCCTAAAATCCCAAAGGGTGAAGCCTATGCATCCTGTGAAATTCCCCGGGGGGAGCAGGGATACTATGTGGTCAGCGACGGGCTGGGATATGCGTATCGCACACGGATACGGGCTCCCGGCTTTGCCAATGTGCAAGTGTTGCCCCTGATGGCTCGGGGTTGGTCCATATCCGATTTGATTGCCATCATCGGTTCCGTTGATTTTATTTTGCCGGATATCGATCGTTAATCCGAATTTCGTACGTGTTCACATCGTACGTGTGCACGGGATGTGCTTCCTCGTGTAACGATATCGGCGGAGTGGCTTCGTCATTTCAATGACTTAGCAGTGGGGGAGACCGCGGCTCCCGCATGCTTTTCGCGGGAGAACGCGGAGGGGGCAGGAATGCCACCGCTGCTAAGTCTTTGAAATGACCAGACACGTAGACGCCAGAGTGAAACGGGGAGGCACACCCCGTGAACATGTACGAATTTCTCATGAAAAGAAAGGGCCTTTTTGAATGCTGCCGGAAGCATTAAAAGCATCACTGGAAAAGAAGATATTCCTTGCCGAGCATCCTCGGGAGCTGGTGGTGGATGTGATGTTTGCACTTCAGGATTACTACGGCTACTTGAGTGACGATGCCTTGGAAGAGGCGGCCGTTTTACTTGGCATGACGCCTCTTGAAATGGAAGAAC
>CAZDAB010000948.1:0-1071 GCA_964502855.1 uncultured Desulfobacteraceae bacterium
TGCTAAAGCCCTTCAAACAGTCAGTCGGTTTCCAAGAGAAACACGCCGTCGCTATGAAGCACTGAAATCAAATGCATTTGCTTTGTATTGGCTTTAGGTGGGTATGGATTATACGATTTCAATTTTTGACTCAGCGATAACCCCAAGAAGGATTTCCCGGAAGTGGGGATGGCCCAGAAGCTGCTCGCCGGTTCCAACAAGGGTAATTTTTCCTTCTTCGATAAGAAACGCTTTGGTAGCCACTCTTAATATTCGGCGCACATGCTGACCGGCCAGAAAAAGAGTAATTCCGTGACGACGAATCATCTTCAACGTATTACAGAGACGATTCACATCTTTTGGGGCCAGACCCAGGAAGGGATCGTCCAGCAGGAGAAGGTCGGGATCACTCATCAGCCCGCGGGCAATCGTCAGCATTCTTTTTTGCCCTCCGCTCAGAGTCCTCGCCATATCCCGGCGTTTATCCGCCAGTACAGGGAAGATTTCGAATACAATAGATAACAGGTTATTCTTTTTTTTTCTGGCGGTATAGGCGCCCACTTCCAGATTTTCCAGCACGCTCATAAGAGGAAAGACATTCATGCCTTCGGGCACATAAACCAGACCCCGGCGAACCACTTCATGTACCGGTAGCTTCTGAATAGGCTCATGTTGATAGCTGATGACTCCCTGGATCGGGCGCAGTATACCGGCAATCGCTTTCATAACTGTGGTCTTGCCGGAACCGTTGGGACCTACAATGGAAACGATCTGTCCGGCACACACCGTCAGATTAACCTGTTTTAATACTCGGATGTCTTTATAATACACATTCAGATTGCAGACCTTCAGGAGCGGTTTGAGATTATCCATATTCAACCTTTCTAAGGGGTTAAGGGTTGAGACCTTGGTCTTGAACCCCGGTTAAATATTAACTACGGATTTAACTGGGTAGGCAAAGTTGAACGTTTTTCAAAGGTCTCAAGTTCGGGGATCGGGAACATAGAGAGAAAATCTGACCTTATGACTCCTGTTGCCTGGCTCCCTTCAAGTTTTTTGGTGTTGCAGGCCCAGGTATGCACGGCCCACCTC
>CAZDAB010000949.1:0-1067 GCA_964502855.1 uncultured Desulfobacteraceae bacterium
ATGATTATAAGGGGTTGGTCAAATGTATGGCTTGCAAGGCCCTGCTGGAAATCAGAACTTCGCAGGGACATTTAAAATTCTTAAATTTTGTCGATACGGCATCGACTCCTGGTGCCGGAGAGGTTCAAAGGTTCAAAGGTTCAGAGATTTAACCGATTTGTTAAAATGGTTTTCACCCATTAACTTATTCATTTTTTGAGCGAAACCTGACACCTGACACCTAAAACCAATAAAGTCCTGGATAGCAATTAACAAACTGGTAATGCACCCCAGTGAAACGTATTTAACTGGGCCAGAACCCTGAACCTCTATAAGAAAGGATAAGTTAGAAATATGACCGGGAAATTATCAAATAAAACGGGAAGGTATTTTTATGCCGTGATGCACGGTTCTAAAGAGCGTAATTATGGTCCCTGCGGGATTGACCAAAGTATGGTCTATACCATCTTGCGGGAAAAGGTGGCGGCCGTAGTCAGTGACGTTCCCAATGGAAGGCTGCGGCCGGAACGCCGCCATCTTTCGGCCCACCAGGACGTACTCAAACGGCTGATGGAAGAAAGCACGCCGCTTCCCATGTCATTCGGCATCATCGCAGACGGCCGCAAAACCATCGAAAAAATTCTTACTGAAAACCAGGCGGAATTTCAAAAACAGCTTGAGCGCGTTGGGGGAAAAGTGGAAATGGGGTTGCGTGTGTCCTGGGATGTGGGGAACATATTTGATTACTTTGTAGGAACGCATCCGGAACTCAGGCTGGCACGTGACAGATTTTTCGGGACGCACCGCGAACCCGCCCAGGAAGACAAGATAGAACTGGGACGCATGTTCGACCGCATGCTGAATGAAGATCGGGAAAGCTGTGCCGAAGATGTAGAGAATGTGCTGTTCCGGTATTGTTTTGAGATCAAGCGCAACAAATGCCGTACCGAACGGGAAGTGATAAACCTGGCCTGTCTCGTGGGACGGGATGCGGAGGCCCGCTTTGAAGACGGCGTGTTGGAAGCAGCCAAGCTGTTCGATAACAACTTTTTATTCGACTATAACGGCCCCTGGGCTCCCCATAATTT
>CAZDAB010000950.1:0-1060 GCA_964502855.1 uncultured Desulfobacteraceae bacterium
TACTCGAATAGAAAAATCCTTTTGTCGCTCCGAATAAAAATCCTCCGATAAAACCGGTTGCTTCACCGGGAAAAGGGGCGAGCAAAACCTGGAGAATCTGAATGATTATAAAAACAACCGGCGCACCCGTACCAAAGGACGTGACAACAGCCTTGATTTGTTCTCTATCCGTAAAAATATCATAGTAATAGGTAGTTTTTTCCCACAGAGGTATGCGGTACAAATATCCCAGCACAACAAGGAAACATACAACTGCAACAATAATTATCTTTTGAATATTTTTATTTATCACTCGTCACAGGACATTCTTTATTCGATATTCGTCATTTATCCCCGAACCCTGATTTTTGCTCAATCATCAATTAACAATCCAAACAACCACAATCTAGATATCCAGCGCCGCCACGGCAGGCAGGACCTTACCTTCCAGAAGAGCAAGAAAAGCTCCTCCGCCTGTTGAGATATATGTTATTCTATCAGTTTCACCGCTCTTGTGTATGGCGACATCTGTATCTCCCCCGCCAACAATTGAAAGCGCATAAGAATTGGCCACACTATTGGCCATGGCGAATGTTCCCCGGCTGAATGCATCCATTTCAAAAACGCCCATAGGTCCGTTCCATATGATTGTTTTGGCATCATATAAAACTTCGGCATAGAGCCTGGACGTGGCAGGACCGATATCCATAACCATCCACTCACTTGGAATCTCCTGTATGGGTACGATTTTGATTTCAGCTTTCGCATCAAAATGGCTTGCCACAACCGCATCTACCGGGAGATAAAACTTTATACCGGTTTCAGCCGCTTTTCTCAATATAGATCCAGCGGTTTCAACAAGGTCATTTTCTATTTTTGACTTTCCCAAATCGTAACCAAAACTTTTTAGGAATGTATTTGCCATGGCCCCACCGATAATGATTTTGTCAACATGATGGAGCATGTTTTCCAACGCCCCTATTTTGCTCGATACCTTTGCCCCGCCCACAACGGCAACTACGGGATGTTGAGGATCAGCCATTGCTTTTTTAAAATAGTTGAGTTCCTTTTGAAGCAAAAA
>CAZDAB010000951.1:0-1060 GCA_964502855.1 uncultured Desulfobacteraceae bacterium
GTCCCTGGATGACCACCTCGGAAATATTCCCATTATCGACCATGGTTAGAAATTCAGTATAACTGATCTTTGTCTCGGCCGAGTGCTGTTGATTGAAGAGATTATAAAGCATAATCATCATCAGCGTAATGACTATCCATAAAGCCAGATTTTTATAAAAAGGATTCAAAAGTCTTAACCCCCTATCATCTTGGAAATTCTATCCCGCTATAAGCGGGAAAAATAAAAATATCAATTGAGGCATAAATTTTTACCTCACATATGGAATGGTGGAATATTGGAATGTTGATTTTATAAAGAAGTCATTCACTTATTAAATCCTCTGCCAAAAGGAATTTCCCAACAACTCAATCACCCATTTTTCTAAAACCCAGTATTCCATCACTCCACTATTCCAACATTTCAATTGCGTAGCGAAGTGGAGCTAATTTCTATAAATAATATTAATCATTATTGTTAATTAGGCAAGAGAAAGTTCAATTTTAAGTACATTCTTGGTTGAAGATTTCACTTTTACAGACGCATCTATTCTATACCCGGCAACCCAGATTATTTTTCCCCGGCAAAGTAATATGGGGCATCTTGTGCGTTCTTTTCTGGGGACCTTTTTATCGATGAAAAAATTTTTTATTTTTTGTGTTCCGGTCATGCCCAGTGGTGTAAAACGGTCACCATGGCGAAAATTTCTCAAAACCAGTGGAAAACTTAACGCATCCCTATCAAAAAAACCGGTATTTTGTCCAGCCCGACATAAGTCGGGCAGATCTTTTTTACCCATTTCGGTGAATTTAATATGAGCGTTGATTTCTTTTATGAAGATGGATTCGGGTTTTGCTATCGGGTATTCAAAGCTAAACATTTCTGCCCGGTCTGATTTT
The DNA here is from genome assembly GCA_964502855.1 of uncultured Desulfobacteraceae bacterium. Lineage (GTDB taxonomy): Bacteria > Desulfobacterota > Desulfobacteria > Desulfobacterales > UBA11574 > S5133MH16. The sequence continues at coordinate 879 of CAZDAB010000951.1, forward strand.
ACATCCATATTACGCAATGTGCTTTTTTCTCTGAAAAAAAGAATAACGTCTCCTTTTCGCTGGATCCTGATACGATCAGGCAAATCGATATTTCCATAATCCGGCCCGTATTTTAAGAGGGTTATCACAGAATCGATGTGGGTTAAACGAATACGCCTTAAGTCCCCTTTTATTTTTGAAAT
>CAZDAB010000952.1:0-1059 GCA_964502855.1 uncultured Desulfobacteraceae bacterium
CCGAGGATTATTTTTTGAACATAACGCAGAGATTGGGCAAAAAGACCATTTATGGGTGGACACTAGTTAATCGCCTCTCTTACTATCCGCTTACTTCCGGTGGAAAAGGGGAGAAGGGTTGATTTGGCTAATCCAAAACTTCCATTTTTCACCGGAGGTGAGAATACCGGTAAATCGTTTGGGTAAGTTCTGGCGGTTTAAATTATGATATTGCATGATGTTGACCCGCCAACTGATAATAAAATGCTCAAACAGCCAGACCTTTTACATTTTATCACCAGTAGGCTCTTTAATGGGATGTTATTATTTTGGAACCTAACATCTGCCTTACTTAAGAAAAATCCCGACAAGAATGGGTTTTGAAGTCGTGGAGAAGTAACCATGCCGAATGATTCAAGTACAAGCGTCCGGAAAGTTGAAAAGGCACTCAAGGCTCACGGGCTTGCATGTCAGGTGATGAATATGAAGGAAACCACCCGCAGTGCTCAAGACGCGGCCAACTCCGTGGGATGTCGGGTAGAACAGATTGTAAAATCTCTTGTTTTTATGACCAAAAAGACTAAAAAACCGATTCTAATTGTTGCCAGCGGCGCAAATCGGGTCAATACAAAAAAAATCCGAGACATCCTTTCAGAACCCGTAAAGATGGCGGATCCTGATTTTGTTCGTGCAAAAACCGGTTTTGCCATTGGTGGTGTTCCCCCTCTGGGTCATTCCAATCCCCTGGAAATATTTATCGATGAAGACCTGCTCAAATACACGGAGATCTGGGCCGCTGCCGGAACCTCCAATACCATGTTCAAACTTTCGCCGGATGATCTTCAAAAAATAACACAGGGACAGGTTGTTTCTGTCACGTGAGGCAGTTGTAACTCAGGCTAACTGGGACTGCTGTTCGGCCTTACCCTTCCTCAAAATGGAAAGGTATTTTTTGCAAGCCCTAAAATTGATGAACTCGTAAAAAGTCAAAATTGAGACGGCAAAGTAAAAAGTTCAAGTTCAAGGCGTCGCGAATTTCGTGGAATGAGGCGTACTTATGTACGCCGCAGTGAACACGAA
>CAZDAB010000953.1:0-1057 GCA_964502855.1 uncultured Desulfobacteraceae bacterium
AACATAATATAAAGGCGGATACCTGTCTTAAAGAGTGGATGCTGGAAAAAACTCCAGTTGTAAACAGGGGAGATATTATTACGATCTTTGCGGAATCAGGCGAACTGAGGGTGACGGTGCCGGGGAGGGTATTGATGAAGGGTTGCCCGGGAGATCTTATAAAGGTTCAGAACTTGATGAGCAAAAAGGATATTTACGCAGAGGTCATTGATAATTCGTCGGTAATGGTAGAATTTTAAAAGACGGGAGATAAAGATGACGCACAGAAAATACATTTTTTTATTCATGGCATTAATTTTTCTGACCGGTTGTGCGGGCCGGCAAAAAAGTGCTTCCGGCATGGACGGAAATAAAATGGTCCATCATCCGCAATTTCCATCTTATAACCCTTCCCAACCTGTGGAGGGATCTTTGTGGTCAGAGGCCACGGGGATTAGCCTGTTCCCCGACAGGAGGGCACGAAAGATCGGCGATATTGTTATTGTTAGGATTGTGGAGGATCCAGAGGCAGAATTGAATGCAAATACCAAAACCAGTCGATCGTCAAGCATAGACGCAGCCAAACTGAAGTTTTTTGGCTATATGAAATGGCTTGCTGAAAAGAACAAGAGGCTTGCCCAGAATCCCGGAGAAGATGATCTAATGCTGGCATCCTTAGGCACGAAGTTTGATGGTAAAGGTTCCAGTGACCGGGACGGACATTTAAAGGCATATATTTCCGCCGTGGTAAATAAGGTTCTTTTCAACGGCAATCTTTATGTGGTTGGAAAAAGAGAGATCAAGGTCAATAATGAAACACAGTATATAACTCTATCAGGCATAATAAGGCCTGAGGACATAAGTCCAACTAATGAAATATCTTCTACATATGTGGCTGACGCCAGAATAACCTATGCGGGTATTGGTCCTGTGGCGGACAAACAAAAACCTGGATGGTTAGGGAGGATAGTCGATTATGTCTGGCCGTTTTAAATTTATAATTCTGTTTATTTTCGTTTTCGGTTTCAATTTTCCATCGCCAGGTATGGCAGCACGGATAAAGGATATTTCCTCGATC
>CAZDAB010000954.1:0-1054 GCA_964502855.1 uncultured Desulfobacteraceae bacterium
TATCAAATTACCGGTAACATCCGTGGTCCTGAAATAAAACTGCGGCCGGTATCCACTAAAAAACGGCGTGTGACGCCCCCCTTCCTCTTTGCTCAAAATGTACACCTCGGCCCTGAACTTCGTATGAGGCTCAATCGAACCGGGTACTGCAACCACCTGACCGCGCTCAACTTCATCACGCTTGGTCCCCCGCATTAATACCCCTATGTTGTCTCCGGCCCGACCCTCATCCAAAAGCTTCCGGAACATCTCTACACCCGTACACACCGTCTTCATGGTCGGACGAATCCCCACAACTTCAATATTATCCCCCACATGAATGACACCTCGCTCAACGCGACCCGTCACAACCGTACCCCGACCCGATATGCTGAAAACATCCTCTATGGGCATCAAAAACGGCTTGTCTATGTCTCGCTTGGGCTCAGGTATAAAACTGTCTACCGCTTCCAGTAACTCAAATATACACTTGGCATCCTCACTGTCAGGATCATCACTCTCTAATGCCTTCAATGCACTCCCGCGGATGATCGGAATGTCGTCACCGGGAAACTCATACTTGTCCAACAATTCCCGAAGCTCCAACTCAACAAGCTCTATAAGCTCATCATCATCCACCATGTCACATTTGTTTAAAAATACCACAATCTGAGGAACCCCTACCTGACGCGCCAGCAATATGTGCTCACGAGTCTGGGGCATGGGACCGTCATCCGCACCCACCACCAAAATGGCCCCGTCCATCTGAGCCGCACCGGTGATCATATTCTTGATGTAATCCGCATGACCCGGACAATCAACATGAGCATAATGACGATTCACCGTCTCATACTCAACATGCGCCGTCGCTATGGTGATACCACGCTCTTTCTCCTCCGGGGCTTTGTCTATCTGGTCAAAAGGAACAAACTGAGCCATGCCCTTTAACCCCATGTGCTTGGTTATCGCCGCCGTCAAGGTCGTCTTGCCGTGATCTATATGACCGATCGTACCCACATTTACATGCGGCTTGGTCCTCTCAAATTTTGCCTTCCCCATCTTTTTGTCCTCCCTT
>CAZDAB010000955.1:0-1052 GCA_964502855.1 uncultured Desulfobacteraceae bacterium
TTCATGCAACCAGTGGATTAATTTCTCACCTTCCCAATCCATGTTGGTAACCATACCAAAAACTTTATACCGTTGGCTTTTAATATCCATCGTTGGAAAAGGAAGCTCTATCTGACAATCCATGCCAGGCAGTTCCTGCTGCTTATCCAGAGCCTCACGCTTTGCAATATATCTGTATTCGGGGCCTTTCTTACTGTGACCCATGGCATTGGGAACAAAGCAAACCTCGGCCCATTCTATGCCGGTCTTGTACTTTTTGCCATATGCCGTCTTATATATCGGTTTCCATTCCGATTCTTCAATCTGTACGATTGCTTTCTTGAATTCCTTTGTTACATCGCAACCTATGGCAAATTCTATTACTCCAAATCGACTGTTTCCTCCTGTGGCACAATATTTCAATAAATCATGCTGATAGCCGGCTGTGTCAGATCTTAATCGGACTTGTTTTACTGCTTCAGGCAGACAGTTCAAAGCTTCTTTAAGTACACGAAGCTGCTCAAAACCAGCGGGTACATTACCATCTCTAAATTCCGTATGTAGAATAGTTCCCCGTTCAAACCACCAGGTATTCAAGGGTTGATAGGCTTTATAGCCTTTGTAACAAAATAATGCATCCATCTTATTCGTAGCCACAAGCGTAGCATCCATATCCAAAGTGGCTGTGCTTTCGCAATGTTGAAAACCCGAAAAGGCTGCCAACTCTTTATTAATCCTGGCAAAACCTTGCAAATGCTCGTTTGGCGATGGAATAAACGCTCTCCCGGGACGTCTCTGCTTTTCCTGATCATTATCATGAAATTTTGCCAGATACCGAAATATTGATGACGCAGAAGGAACTGTACGGGTTTTCTCTTTACGACAGCGACGTAATAATGCCCTTCTGACTTTTCGCCTTAAACCATGCATTTCAGCTTTTTTTAACACTTCACAGAATCCGTCATCGGCTTCAAGTATTTTTATGTCGTCAACGCAGTCGCCTCCTGCAAGATTAAGCAGCACAAGGGAAAGCACTATTTGACTGTCTGTCCAGCCCTGTCCGCCTTTACGTA
>CAZDAB010000956.1:0-1052 GCA_964502855.1 uncultured Desulfobacteraceae bacterium
CAACTTTGCTCAATCCAACATGCGGGACAAAGGATAAAACCCTATACGTTCGGCATCAAAATGATTCAAAATATAATATGAGAATTAAAGACTTTTTTACATGGGATACACTAAACAAGGCTGCTATTTTAGTTACCCTGCTAACAGCTCTTGCCGCCTTTTTTGCTTACATAGGAAGTCAAGCGGTTTCAGTAATCATATTAATAAGTACGTCTTCGGCAGCCCTTCTATTAGTATTGTTTAGGAGCTTTAAGTTCAGACATGAACTTCAGCTAAAAAATTCAACATTGAATGAAGTGTTTGGTATTTCAAAGGATTTAACGGTTGTAATTCTAAAAGCGAAAAAGCAAGCAAAAAAATTAAAGACTGAAAGAAGTAATAAAAGACAGAATCTCGCCAAAGTCCTCTTAAAAAAGTGCCTTAATTCACTTTCGAAAAGTGCAACAGATTATAGTGGTAATACTTGTGTGGTATCTTGTTCAATTCTTGAAGATGTTGGTATTGATGAGGGTCATGAGGTTTTAGTCAGAACGATAGCGCAATCGGATAATATTGGCCATCAACCCAATAACAATATTGATTTACCTTTTTTAAAATCAATTTTTATTCGGACCCTTATGGAACCTTTTAAACCGATCCTAATAAAAGATATAAATAAAGATGATTTAAAATATCACACCGTCTCACCAGAAATGAAATTTCAAAGTGCTGCAATAGCTCCTATTCTCGACAATGATGGCAAATTATTGGGTTTCCTTTCTTTGGATTCCACGAATAAATCAGCCTTTAATAAGGATATTTTACCTGTCTTAGAATTTTATTCGGATTGGTGTTCAATAATTCTGTTAGAAATATTGGATGATCTATTTGCCGAACATGATGCTGCACGTTGACCGGAAGGGTCGCGCGACCATTTCTTGTTAACAAAGTTATTTCAAATTAATTCTGATGGAAGCTTCGGCCACTTCCGGGTTACCCTTCCGGCAAGTGAGCTTTTCGTTGGACTAAGCCGCTTCGCGGCAGTTAACTCCTTGTTTCTAAAATCTTTTCCT
>CAZDAB010000957.1:0-1047 GCA_964502855.1 uncultured Desulfobacteraceae bacterium
CTATCCTATCAAACTTATCCAATCGACGCTGGTGCCGTCCGCCTTCAAAGGGTGTGTCAAGCCAGGTTTTCACTATCTCCAGGGCAAGGATATCTCCCACAACGCGAGCGCCTAAAACCAGTATATTCGAATTGTTATGGCGTTTGCTCATAATAGCGGAAAAAAGACCCGTACACAGAGCCGCTCTGACATGAGGAAATTTGTTGGCAACCATTGACATACCGATTCCGGTACCGCACAAGAGTATCCCTCGCTCAAACTTACCCGATGAAACCATGGACGCAACCTTGATTCCAAAATCCGGATAATCAACCGAAGCTTCGCTATGGCAACCCACATCCTCGACATCAATACCTCTTCCAATGAGGAATGCTTTAACCTTTTCCTTCAAATCATAAGCGGCATGGTCGCTGCCGATGATAATCGGTGTTTTCTTTTCCGGCATTGCGTTATCCTGGCATTGGAATTATTCGGTTTCAATAACAGTGCGGCCTTTGTAAGTGCCGCAACCGGGGCAGGCATGGTGTGGAAGCCGGGCATCACCGCACTGGGGACAGCTCGTCAGGTTAGGGCCTGCAATTTTCTGATGAGTCCTTCTTTTATCACGCCTTGATTTTGATTTTTTTCGTTTTGGTACAGCCATAAGTGCTCCTTTAATCAATTATTTTTAAATCGTTCTCATGTTTCAATATTGAAGTTTAATTAGTGCCCATCCATAAATCTATATTTGGCACAAATTATGTTTCCAATGCAGAAATGAGCAATTTTTCGCAAGGTCAAGGAAATCAAGGAATACCGCGGAGGCGTACAAGTGGTACGCCGCACAAGTAATTCCGCAGATTGACGCAGAGATTGCGGAAAAGGGCCATTTCTGGATGGAAACTAACTAAGTGAAATAATAAGTATTGTCAAGATCTTTTATATTTCATCATTGGTTGGCTCCATAACTTGTTGAGAAGTTACACGTTTAATTATCCATAAGCCTCAAAGCAAGACCGGAAAGGCGCTCTGTGGGCTTGTTGTTTTTGAGGGCAATGTTCAGGGCTT
>CAZDAB010000958.1:0-1041 GCA_964502855.1 uncultured Desulfobacteraceae bacterium
TGGAACGGCTGACTCCGGAGGCGCTGGGGAAGCTCGTCGCACTTTACGAACACAGCGTCTTCACGCAAGGCGCCATTTGGAACATTGACTCATTTGACCAGTGGGGGGTCGAGCTGGGAAAGGCGCTTGCTACGCGAATCATCCCCGAACTTGAAACCGGGGCTAAGTGCCAACTCAAGCATGATAGCTCAACCAACACCCTGATCCGGCGCTACAGGAGATCCAAGGAGAAATGATGCACATTGGCATAGCTGCAGACCATGGCGGGTTTGAATTGAAATTACAACTGACTGCGGCCCTCAAGGCCGCCGGTTATGAGGTGACGGACTTCGGCGCCCATGAGCTGGTTACAGGAGATGACTACCCGGATTTTGTGGTGCCTCTGGCTAGGGCGGTGGCAGCGGGTGAGGTCGCCCGTGGCTTGGCCATCTGCGGCAGCGGTGTGGGGGCTTGCGTTGCGGCCAATAAGGTGTCCGGCGTACGTGCGGCGTTGATCACGGATCCCTTTTCCGCTCATCAGGGGGTAGAGGACGACGACATGAACGTTATGTGTCTGGGCGGCCGGGTCACCGGGCAAGCGCTGTCCTGGGATTTGGTCCAGACGTTCCTGAGCGCCCGGTTCAAGGGGAACGAACGGTTCAGGCGTCGTCTTGCGAAAGTGACGGCATTGGAAAGGGAAAGGACTAACTTATGAGCTTAACCATCTATTTTCTGCGACATGGGGAAACCACTGCCAGCCGGAATGGCGGTTACTGCGGCGCTCTTGACCCGGATCTAACGCCGGAAGGATATCAGATGGCAGAGGATTTTGCCGATGCTTATCAATCTTTTCCATGGGTTTCGGTCTTTTCCAGTCCGCTACGCCGTGCCGTAGCCACGGCCAGACCTCTTTGCGAGGCGGCAGAAATACGAATGCACCTCAAGGAAGGGCTGAAGGAAATTGCTTATGGTCAATGGGAAGGCAAAACCCCTGAAGAGGTGAATCACGAGTTTCATGATGACTATGTTCGCTGGTTAACTGATCCGGGGTGGAATGCTCCC
>CAZDAB010000959.1:0-1040 GCA_964502855.1 uncultured Desulfobacteraceae bacterium
GCATGGTCACAACTTCATGCAATACACTCCCTTTAACGGGTATATTGAATATGGTGTCCACAAGATCGATCTGTGAAACCTTTTGTGCTTTACTATTTATTACGTTTACAACAGCCATAACACCGTCTCAAAAATTCTATTTTGCAAATTTGGGTTTTTTGATTTCAACCAAACCATAGCCGGAGCCCGGAACAGCACCTTTTATCATCATAAGATTCTGTTCCGGCCTGATATCGACAATTTCCAGATTTCTAACTGTTTTACGGGTGTTCCCATACTGGCCGGGCATTTTCTTGCCTTTGGTGACTCTTGCAGGCCAGGCACTGCAACCGATGGACCCGGGAATTCTATGGCTGTGACTCCCATGGGTTTTCTTGCCGCCATGAAATCCGTGGCGCTTAATCACACCGGAAAAACCCCGTCCTTTGGTCGTACCGGAAACATCAATACGTTCTCCAATAGTGAATAAATCCAGACTTACTGTCTGGCCGAGTGTGTATTCACCGGGATCATCCACAGGGACTTCACGCAGGAATTCAAAACACCCTGCTCCGCTCTTTTTAAGATGCCCCTGTATGGGTTTATTCATACGAGATTTTTTTCTCTCGCCAAAACCCAATTGGATTGCATTATATCCATCAGAAGATATCGACTTTATCTGGGTAACCACACACGGACCAACTTGTACCACCGTTACCGGTACGTATTGACCCTCAGAGGTAAACTGTGCTGTCATTCCCAATTTTTTACCGATCAGTGCTCGACACATTACTTTCTTTCTATCCTTTTTGATGAATTCATAAAAAATAGAATTCACATCCTTTTATCAATCGTTTTTGACTATAACCCCATACGTCTTAAAACGTTCTATATCGCTATATAGCGGGATGGACAAAGTGCATACTAAAGTTTTATCTCTACATCTACACCCGGAGAAAGATCTAGTTTCATCAAAGCATCAACGGTTTGTTGAGTCGGCTCAAGGATATCCAGAAGCCGTTTATGTGTTCTTATTTCAAACTGTTCTCTAGACTTTTTGT
>CAZDAB010000960.1:0-1039 GCA_964502855.1 uncultured Desulfobacteraceae bacterium
CGATTTCCTGAAAAATAACCGCCCGTTCATTTTCAACCTCTTTTTCATCAAACACAGAGTTTAAAAATATATCAGAAAGAATATCGACCATGGTTTCCAGATGGCTGTCCAAAACCTTTCCATGGTAACACGTATTTTCAGCACTTGTAAAAGCGTTTGTCTGGCCCCCGATGGAATCAAATTCCTTGGCAATCTGAAAAGCGGTCCGTTTCTCTGTTCCCTTGAAAATCATATGCTCAATAAAATGGGAAAGTCCGCTTTCGGATGACGATTCATCCCGGGCTCCGACGTTTACCCATACCCCCATTGATACAGAATGAACATGGGGCATTTTTTTACTGACAATCCTGATGCCGTTATTGAGGGTGGTTTTATTTACGTCGTGCTCCATTTTTCTCGGCCTATTTCTCTTCTTCCAGGACAGCTTTGTGGCTCAAACGGATTTTTCCGTCCCTGTTGATTTCAAGAACCTTGACTTTGATACGATCTCCTTCCTTTACAATATCAGAGACTTTGTTTACCCGGTGATTGGCAAGTTGTGAGATGTGAACAAGACCGTCTGTTCCGGGCATTAACTGGACAAAAGCACCAAAATCCATGATTTTTACAACCGTCCCTTCATAAATTTCTCCCACTTCGGGTTCCATTACAATTTCACCGATCATCTTTACGGCGGCGTCCGCTTCTTCCTGTGAAAAAGCGGCAATTTTGACCACGCCCTGATCATCTATTTCAAGTTTAGTATCGGTTTCATTTTGAATTGCCCGGATGATTTTCCCTCCCGGACCGATGACGTCTCGGATTTTGTCGGGATTAATATTCAGGGTAATGATTATCGGCGCAAAGGGGGAAATTTGGTCACGAGGTTCCTTAAGGGCTTCTAACATCCTGTCAAGGATATGAAGCCGACCCACGCGTGCCTGTTCAAGGGCTTTTCCCATAATATCCCTGGAAATTTCATGAATTTTTATATCCATCTGGAGTGCGGTTATGCCGTCTTTTGTGCCGGCAACCTTAAAATCCATATCACCGGTATGGT
>CAZDAB010000961.1:0-1038 GCA_964502855.1 uncultured Desulfobacteraceae bacterium
TGACAATTTTCTCCCAGTTATCAAGACGGGGCGCTCTTGTCCAGATGTTAAGCTTCTCCACAATTTTCTGATCCAGGCGTTCCCTGTGGAACACCAGTGGAACTTCATATATACATTCCACATCTTTTGCTGTAATCACCTCATCTACCGTTACATTGCAAAATAGCGCTATTTTTGCCTTGATTTCCTGGGGCAGGTATTTGTTTGTACGACAGAGGAGGATATCCGGCTGAATACCGATACTTCGAAGCTCCTTTACGCTGTGCTGCGTGGGTTTTGTCTTAACTTCTCCTGCGGTACCAATATACGGAACCAGGGTAAGATGGATATACAGGGCATTTTCCTTGCCCACATCCGTCCTGAATTGCCGAATGGCTTCCAGAAAAGGAAGGCTTTCTATATCTCCTACCGTTCCGCCGATTTCCACGATCACGACGTCGACGGAATTGGCTACAAGTTTGATACTTCGTTTAATTTCATCTGTAATGTGGGGAATTACCTGGACCGTACCGCCCAGATAGTCTCCCCTGCGTTCCTTGGTGATGACCGAATAGTATATTTTTCCGGTGGTAAAGTTGTTGTCGCGACCCAATATGGCGCTGGTAAATCGCTCGTAATGTCCGAGGTCCAGGTCCGTTTCTGCGCCGTCATTCGTGACATAGACCTCTCCGTGCTGAAAGGGATTCATGGTTCCGGGATCTACATTGATGTAAGGGTCGAGCTTTTGTAAAGTTACGCTAAGCCCGCGGCTTTCTAAAAGTGCTCCGATCGCTGCGGAAGCAAGCCCCTTGCCCAAGGATGAAAGCACGCCACCGGTCACAAATATAAATTTTGTTTTATGATCCATATATCGCCTCAACTTCAGATTCAGGATCGCAAATTATGGGTTTCGCCCCAATTGGAATAATGGAATGATGGAGTAATGGAATGACGGGTTTGAAGGAGTTTTTTTTACAATTTAAATAGGTTATATCAGATCTTGCCCCCAATATTCCAGTATTCCATCATTCCATTCCGACTGCACGAACAGATTGCGAT
>CAZDAB010000962.1:0-1037 GCA_964502855.1 uncultured Desulfobacteraceae bacterium
CGAACCCCGCAGTAAGATGCAAAGTTAGGCGCAATTAGATTGGCATTTTTTGATGAAGCATGATGAGAAGAAGTTATTTTTTTACAGTTTGAATTAAAATAAAAAATATTTCAAGAAAAATAATTGTCAGTAAAGATAGTAAAAGATAATTCGGAGATACTTCTCCCTATCCGATATAAAAAACGGTTAATAATAAAACAAATATTAGTAGACAGAGAAAGCATACTATTCTCTTTTAGGTCTAAACGGTTTCTGGAATCGCAAATTTAGTTCTCCTTTTCGTAACAGTTCTTTGACAAGTTTAATACCTGGAAGTTTCTCCATTGCTTTACGGATACTGTCTTGAGACGGGTGGATATAGGGTTCCGTGCTGCGCGTTGAAGAATGACCGAGGATGCTTTGTATTACCAGGATATCAACATTATTATCATTCAGATGGGAAGCCATGCTATGCCGCAGGGTGTGGCATGAGATATTGAATGGCACCTCAAACGGGACGTACAGCAGGATTTTTTTTAGATTGTCTTCCATGGTTCGGATGGCCAGCCGATTGCCCTTTTTTGAGACAAATAGAGATGGTGTAAGCCAGCTGTTACAAAACTGATCCCGCAGAACAAGATACTGGCACAGGATTTCGATAAGTTCATCATTCATGTGCAGGGTTCTTGGTTTTTTGCCTTTACCGATCACCGAGATTTTTTTGTTTTTGATATCAAGATTGGCCAGATTAAGGGTATGGACTTCGCCGACTCTCAGTCCGAGTTGATACATCAGGGCATAGACGGCGTAATCGCGAACGCCCAGGATCGTGTGGGTATCGATGGCTTTAAATAAAAGGTTGATCTGTTTCGGTGTCAGGGCGCTCGGGCGTTTGCGATAGCCCTGACGTATTTTCAGCACGTCATAAAACGGCAAGTTATCGGCGCTATTCAGATCATGCAGTTTTAAGAAGTTGCCATAGCTTCTGAGGGTAAAAATCTTCCGGTTGATGGAGGTACCGCAGTTCTGGCGCTGTTTTTTGAGATAGTACTGGAAGT
>CAZDAB010000963.1:0-1028 GCA_964502855.1 uncultured Desulfobacteraceae bacterium
TGCGAAAGTCCCACCCGGTTAAAGCGTAGCCTGCAGGCCGGTAGCGAAATCCACAGGCAAGCCCGGTAACGGGAGTCTGGAGCTGGATGGAGCGAGGATACAGGCCCTGTATTGAGCCCCGAAAAATGTATAGTTGTGGTCAGAGGGATAAATCCGCTATCGGCGGAGGAAAGCCGACGCGTTGCATGCCGCGGAAGGCAGCAGACCTGAATGCGATAAGGCGAGTATTCAGGTTTCCACCGGGGTCTTAGACCAGGGCATGTGCTCAAAGGGGTAGCTCGGGAACTGGGGAGATCCAGGTGTCTTCCTTGCCCGACAGGGCGAGGTATCCGGTAAGGATAGTGAAGAACGAACGAGCCGGAGATAGACATCTGGAAGTCTTAGCTGACAATAGTACCGATGCCAGGGATGTCCTCGGCGGGAAGGTGGGGAACCGAAGCCCAAGGGACCCACTGAAGGGAAGGAGAAGCCGGGCATAACGTTTCCCTGGAAGGAACTATGGGAGATACACAGAGATCACCAACCATATCAACAGATAACCAAGGAATTGCAGTGCAGAACTCGGATAAGGCCGGGCCGAAGGTCCAAAAGACCATCGGTAGCGACAGACCGCCGACTTTGGTACGTGAATCTTCCCTCGCCAGAATCCGTATATTGGCCCGGAGAGAGCCGGATATGGTATTTACCTCACTGGCCCACCGGATCGATTCGGATCTTTTGAAGAAATCTTTTCGTCAACTCAAGAAGAGCAGATCATCGGGGGTGGACAAGATCACGGCGAAACAATATGCCAAGAACCTTGACGAAAACCTCTATAAACTTCATCAACGACTGTGCAGAGGACAGTACGTTGCATTTCCAGTGAGGCGGATCTGGATTGACAAGGAAAACGGGAAAGAGCGTCCGATCGGTATCACCGCTCTTGAGGACAAGATTGTCCAGAAAGCGGCAGCTACCCTGTTGAACATCGTTTTTGATGTCAACTTTTACGATTTTTCCCATGGATTTCGGGAAGGTCACAGCCAGCA
>CAZDAB010000964.1:0-1025 GCA_964502855.1 uncultured Desulfobacteraceae bacterium
CCAGAATTGTTTTACTGGGTCGTTCCGTGGGTGGCGGCGCGGTTTGCATACTTGCCGCGAACCGGCCTTCGGCGGCGCTTATTTTGATGTCGTCATTTATCAGTGTCCGATCCTTTGCCTCAAAATATCTGGTTCCCGATTTCCTTGTCAGAGACCCCTTGGATAATCTTGCGATTGTCCGCGCTTATCATGGTCCCATTCTTGTAGTCCACGGCAAATTCGACGAAGTCATTCCATTTTCCCATGGAATGACCCTTTACCAGGCAGCAAAACAAGGCAAAATCATAACCTATGAGAGCGGACATAACGACTGCCCGCCAAATTGGGACACCTTCTGGCGAGATATTGAAACATTTTTACAGGATTCCGACCTTATTAAACCTTCCCGGGGGACTCTACTGAAGTAGGCCCACCCCGTGTAATTTCTTTTTTTAAATCATAACTTGAAATAATTGTGTGATATAAACTCTCAAGAACTTAGGGGCTTCGCCCCAATTGGAATAATGGAATGATGGGTGAGCTTATCCTGAACGAAGTTGAAGGAAAGGAGTTTTTTACAATTAAAATGGTTTATTTCCGCCTTTATCCCCAATATTCCATTCTTCCATTCTTCCATTCTGTCTGATAATTTATAAAAAGAGCATAAAAGAATAGCCGTTTTTTGGTCTTAGGCATACCATTTTGTGTGCAAAATAACAGGTCTAAGGATTTTTTTTGAAATACCACCTAATTTCTGTAAGTCTTGTACCTGCCGGATATACCCTGATAACGGGATCTTGGTTTCACTACGACAAGGCATTTAGCCTGTATCAGGCGGATAGGCAAGTTATGCCGGAAATGACTATGAAGTGAGTCCGTTGCGTGAAAAGCGTGATTGACAATCCGGCTCGCCTTTAGTAGGTTGTCACCGTAAGCCCGATGTTTTCATACGTTACGGTTTAACTGAATTCCATATATAGTGCCCGAACGGAAACTGTCTTTTTCGCCAATATCTGTGTCAGACTCAAATTTTAATCCTCGAAATA
>CAZDAB010000965.1:0-1022 GCA_964502855.1 uncultured Desulfobacteraceae bacterium
TGGTTGTTCGTTACTCCGGAACACAGCAAATTTGCAGGGTCATGGTAGAAGGGCCTACCATGAATGAAACCCGCAAGTACTGCCGGCAACTCGCTGATATTGTGAAACTAACTCTCGGAAAATAATGCCTAAATTTTATGGTATGTTATTTTTCAAAGGTTTTATTTAACCGCAAATGGACGCAAATAAACACAAATAAGATTCCTAAAAAAATTGCCTTGTATGCCTAAATTTTATGGTATGTTATTTTTTCAAGTTTGAGTGTATTCGTGTTTATCCGTAGTTTTATTTAACCGCAACTGATATAGAAATCAATCCCTATTTCCTAATATTCTGAGCAACATAAGGAATAGGTTTATAAAATCTAAATACAATGTTAAAGCACCTAAAATGGCACCTTTTCTAATGGTTCCGCCGTCAAGCCCGTCTGGCTGTGAAAGCGCCATTGTCCTGAGCTTCTGGGTGTCATATGCTGTCAGCCCTACAAAAACGATCACACCTATATAACTGACAATCAGGCTCATTCCCGAACTGCGTATAAATAGGTTGACAACCGATGCAATCACAATACCGATAAGCCCCATAAACATGAACTGACCCATTGCGGTCAAATCACGTTTTGTTACCATACCATAAATACTGGATACAACAAAAGTTGCGGCACAGATAAAAAATGTTGATGTGATCGAAGATTTTGTATAAACAAGAAAGATTACAGAAAGGGTCGCCCCGTTTAAAGCAGCATACAGAATAAACAAGGAGGTTGCGGTCGACGCCTGCATTTTTTGGACCCTCGCACTGATGCTGAAAACAAGGGCAAGTTCACCGATTATCAAACCAAAAAATATTATTTGATTTCCAAAGATCAATCTCATCATGGTTTCGCTGTTTGATACAAAATATGCCACAAAACCTGTGATTCCAAGGCCGATGGCCATCCAGTTATAGACACTTCGTATGAATTCGTTAACTTGAATTTGGGTCCGTGTCCTTTTAAGCGGAATTGATTGCATTATGTCCTC
>CAZDAB010000966.1:0-1021 GCA_964502855.1 uncultured Desulfobacteraceae bacterium
TGCGGTCATGCGTTATCTCATGGGTCGACTGACTCTCGCCGAGGCATTGGATCGCGTATCGCGACGCCTCGGATTTAAAGCCAGTGTGGTGGTCATTCCGTTCCCGGAAGCTGCCATTGACGTTGATTCCGTCAGTGACTGGCATTTCGTTAAGCGGATTGTCGCCGAAAAAGGGCTCTGACCAACCCTTATAGGAGTGTAACGTCTCGAAAATTATACAACTTATTGAAATAACAAGTCTTTTAATGGCAACCTGTTTATGCCATCAGAATGGAATAATGGAATGCTGGAATGCTGGAATATTGGGATAAGAGCGGAAATAAACCATTTTAATTGTAAAAAACTCCTTTAAAACCATCATTCCATTACTCCATCATTCCATTATTCCAAATGGGGCGAAGCCCCTAAGTTCAGCTCCCTGAACCAAGACTCGGGCGAGTTCATTTGAGTCACTGCCGAGTTAGAGCTCGCCGCACATGTCCGCCGGTGATCCCAGCTGAATTTTTACCGTCACTTTTACCAGAGCTTTTGACCCCATAAATGTCAGGTCGGTCCAAGAGACATCCCTATGCGTAAACGCCCCGGCATCATTATCCGTACCGGCTGTCGCTATCCGGATCATACCGACGAGTACTACCAAACAAAAAAATAAATTTACGTGTTTATTGAAAAGCGCCACGATTAACTTATACCTCCTGTCAACAAACAAACTGTTGACTTTCTAGGACGTACCTGTTAATTTTAAGTCAATTAACGTCTCGGAAATTCTACAACTTATTGAAATTACAGGTTTATCAATGGCAACCTGTTTGTGCCATCAAAATGGAATGTTGGGAGTAATGGCGGAAATAAACCATTTTAATTGTAAAAAACTCCTCCAAAACCATTATTCCATTACTCCATCATTCCAATTGGGCCTGCCCGCTCGTGCCTTGCAATGGCAGGCGGGGCGAAGCCCCTAAGTTCTAAAAATTGACGATCTCGTAAAAAGTCGAAACTCGGAATTTTGGTTACAATATAT
>CAZDAB010000967.1:0-1014 GCA_964502855.1 uncultured Desulfobacteraceae bacterium
GGTGGATATCAATACGCCGTTCTTCAGCCGCCAGGAAAAAAGGATCACGGAATTACTCGGGAAAATCAATCCCTTCAAGATTGAAGACTACATTTTTTACGATGGATATCGGGGACTTTCCAGGGCCCTGGAAATGAAACAGATAGACGTGATTGAAGAAGTCAAACGTTCGGGGCTGAGAGGAAGAGGCGGCGCCGGTTTTCCCACAGGCGTAAAATGGAATTTTGCATACAACACAGAATCGAATCAAAAATACATGGTCTGTAATGCGGATGAAGGGGATCCGGGCGCCTACATGAACAGGGCCGAACTGGAGGGCAACCCCCATGCGGTATTAGAAGGGATGGCAATCGGAGGATACGCCATTGGCGCGAACAAAGGCTACATTTACGTAAGAGCGGAGTATCCCCTGGCCGTTGAAATACTCAATGCGTCCATTGCTCAGGCCAGAAAGTACGGTTTCCTGGGAAAAGGAATTCTGGGAACCTCTTTCGATTTTGACATAGAACTCTTCCTGGGTTCCGGGGCTTTTGTCTGCGGTGAGGAGACCGCCCTTTTGGCATCTTTGGAGCAAAAAAGAGGCAATCCCAGGCCCAGGCCTCCATTTCCTGCAACCCAAGGACTTTTTGGCAAGCCCACAGTAATAAACAACGTGGGGACACTGTCTAACCTGCCCCTTATTATGTGCAAAGGCGCCCAATGGTGGGGTTCCATAGGCTCTGAATCCACAAAAGGGACCAAGGTTTTCTCCCTGACCGGCCAAATCGCTCAGAGCGGTCTGATCGAAGTTCCCATGGGAATTTCATTGGGTGAAGTTGTATTCGATCTGGGAGGCGGGATAGCCGGCGGCAAAAAATTCAAGGCCGTACAGCTCGGCGGTCCCTCCGGAGGATGCGTCCCTGCCGAACATCTCAACATTCCCATCGATTACGAATCCCTCCAGGACATCGGCTGCATCATGGGATCCGGCGCCATGGTGGTTCTGGATGAAGATGCCTGCATGGTGGATACGGC
>CAZDAB010000968.1:0-1013 GCA_964502855.1 uncultured Desulfobacteraceae bacterium
AATTCTTGGATAGAAATCAGCGATATCAGTTACAACAACGCAAGGGTGCTTATAAGAAAGTTGTATGCATCTTTTCTTGTAGTCGCGCCACGTTGAATCCTTGAATAATTTACCTGTCTCCTCTTGCCAGCGGAATCGGTATGAATAGATTGTCTCTTCGTCTTCATGTATTCTTTGTGTCTCAATTTGATCAGCGAGCTTAACCACGCACGCAAGATAGTAAGCATTCCAAAAAGGTTCGATTTGGGCGGCCCAACGAAAGCCTGTGTAACCGACTTGACTAAGAATCTCAATCATGTCAGGAGGGTATGTTGACATACACTCCTCGAAATTTGCATGTAGGTGTTCAAGTACTTTAGCACACTTCTCAGGTTCATCATGAAAAAGATGACACTCGAATGGGAAAATGTCTGTGTCACCGTGCGACGCAATGTTTTTTATGGCTGCTCGAATGGCTTCTTTCATAGTTGATTTTTGTCCATATTTTTGTGGCGAACGCCGAACTGAGCAGCAGGCGTTATGACTGATGTACGAAACACGGTATTCACGCCGTCTGCTCAAGTGATTGGTTAGGGATTTTTAATTACAGGAGATGAAAATGAGTACCATACGAACCAACCGTCTTTTGGATGACGCAAAAATTTGCCCTATTTCATTGAAAGATCTTTGCCAAAGATTGCACGAAACGTTTCCTTATACCCCTGCTGTGCAATCGCAAACTCTTCATCCGATATTTCATCGGGTCGGTTTGTGTAAATTTCTATTATTTTTTCAACCAGTTTTTTCGAAGAATCATGATGATCACTGCGATTAAGCAAAGTACTAAGGGAAGATTCAATAATGCGACATTTTGCCAAAATAAATACTAACATTCGATCATTTTCTGTCATAGTAGAATTTCCATTTCCAGTAATGACACGTAATGACATAGAACCTCCATTTTTGTTAGATATTTAATTACTTGAGAGTCCAAAGTTCTCATGATCATAAACATGTTTAAATTGACCATGTCA
>CAZDAB010000969.1:0-1012 GCA_964502855.1 uncultured Desulfobacteraceae bacterium
TAAAAACTGCCGCAATTTCATATCCGTTTTTAAGCAGTGCTTCAATTCCGATACACCCGATGTTGTGGTATGCTAATATGATCGCTTTCATGGTTATCCTTTGTGTATTTGCGCCTTGATGGCAGATGATTTGGGAGCATTACCGATTTGTTAAAATGGTTTTCACCCATTAACTTATTCATTTTTTGAGCGAAAGCCTTGCAATCAGGTTTCAGGTTTCAGGTGTCAGGAGTAAGAAACGAATTAGCTGATACCTGAAACCTGACACCAAAAAATCTTGGATAGCAATTAACAAACTGGTAATGCACCCGATGATTTTTAATTCTCTTCAGGTCTAAGAATTGCCGGCAGGAGTTCTGTTTATCCGGTTAAGTTTTTTTTGACTCAAAATTGCTTTTGCCGGTAACCCGTTGCACAAAGTAACGGGGTCGCGCCCTAACATCATAGTAAATTCTACCTATATATTCCCCAAGCAGCCCCATTCCGACAAACTGAGCACCCACAAAAATAAATAATATCGCAAAAAGCGTAAAAACACCTTCAGCCGCCCATACGGCTCCGTAAAGGACACGCATGATTAAAAGGAAAAAACCAAACCCGATTCCTGCTAAAGAGACAATCCCTCCCAGCATACTAAGAAGACGAAGTGGAAAGGTTGTCATACTGGTTAACAGATCAAATTGCAGCATCACGAGCTTCATAAAATCGTATTTTGATTCCCCCTGTCTGCGCGCTTCATGTGTTACTTCGATCTCTGTTGTGGTACGGGCAAAACCATTGGCAAGAATCGGAATAAAGGTGCTATGCTCATTGCACATCAGCATAGCATCAATAATATGACGGCGATAAGCCCGTAACATACAGCCATAGTCATGCATCATCACACCGGTCGATTTCTGTACCGCTTTGTTGATAATGGCGGAAGCCATCCTTCTAAAGAGAGTATCCTTTCTATTTACCCGTACGCTTCCCACCACGTCATAACCTTTGTCCATACATTCGACCAGCCTTG
>CAZDAB010000970.1:0-1012 GCA_964502855.1 uncultured Desulfobacteraceae bacterium
AATAAAATTACTAGTGGACATATCCAGCTGAAATTATTCGATAGTTAACCGGACACTACTGGCTCCATATGAAAGTTAAACCTAAATTGAGCGATTTTTTACTTGATCTGCACGGATCTTTTGCGCAGCAAGGATCCGCGAAAATCCTCGACATATCCATCCCGATGTCTTTTCGGGACGGTTTTCGCGAATCCTTATGCATCAAAATCTCAACACATCTCTTCGCAAAAAATCGCTCAACTCCGGTTAAAGGTTATGCAAAGGTTAGCAAGATTAGATGCCCCTGGAGTGTTGGCCATGTCATGGGTTGCGGCATTGATCGAAAAAAAATATTTTTCGGCAATATAGATCGCAATGATTTTATACCTGAGTCTTGCATGAAGACTAAATGAGAATCTTTAGGCTATTTATTTGAACCGGTTTCATACAACCTCATGTAATTATACGTTTTATCCAAATGGTATATGGGGAAATTTGGGGGCGTCTATTTGTCCTTTGCGCCGGCATCATCTTTCATCCAGTACCTTCCGAACCATTTGAGCCAAAATGCGTCTATTAAGGATCTCCGCGGGTTTCTGAAAGGCATAAACACAGAGTTCGAACGAGAGGCGGATAGAGTATGAATATTGTCGATTCTTCAGGTTGGCTTGCATATTTTGCGGATGAGCCGAATGCCAAATATTTCCTAACCCCTTTGAATGAAGCGTTACAAGCGGCCGTTGCTATGCAAAAAGGAACGGTTGTGGATCTAACAGCTACACTGGCCATTGCTGCCTCAAAACTAAGTCTGGAGCATAATCTTCCAATGGCTCACAGCATTATTCTCGCAACAGCAAAAGAATTCGTCGCTACCATTTGGACTCAAGATTCAGATTTTAAGAATATAGGCGGTGTCAAGTATTTTCCTAAGAAATAAGTAAACGGTCTTTTTGCTTGCCCCGTTAAATCCGTATTTAATATTTGACGGTCTCGTAAAAAGTCCAACTTCTGCGTTGTGCTGCATTTCGCAATC
>CAZDAB010000971.1:0-1009 GCA_964502855.1 uncultured Desulfobacteraceae bacterium
AATGCGGTCAACAGTGCCCGGTCACAAATAATATTGATTAATCGAGGAATCCCTCGAGAATAATGATAAATAGACCGATAGGCAGCGCCGATAAATTGAATTCCGGCTTTGCGGGAGGCGATATTGATGCGGTGTTGAATATATTCTTGAACTTCTTTATAGCTCAGGGGAACAAGCTGACATCTTAAAGTTATTCTCTGGTCCAGTTGCCTGAGTTCATGAGAGTCGAGTTTTTCTCCCAGTTCGGGTTGACCCACAAGAATAATCTGAAGAAGCTTGTCTCTGGATGTCTCTAAATTTGACAACAATCGCAACTGCTCCAGAACCTCTGTGGTCAAGTTCTGTGCCTCGTCAATGATAAGGATGACATTTTTCCCCTGGGCTTTTTTTTCAATGAGGAAAGAATTCAGTCTGTCAATCAAATCTTTGGTGTTGTCCGCATTCGAGGCGATTCCAAATTCGTCATTGATGGCTTTGAGAAGTTGTATGGAATTAAGATTTGGATTAAAGATGTAAGCAGCTTCTGCGCTGTTATCCAGATTTTCGAGAAAGGCGCGGCAGAGTGTGGTTTTGCCGGTTCCTACCTCTCCGGTGATTTCCACAAAACCGTCACCCTGAATCACTGCATAAGTAAGATGTGCAAGGACCTCTTCATGGCTTTTGCTCAAAAAGAGATAGGCAGGGTTAGGAACGAGCTTAAACGGCCTTTCCCTGAAACTGAAAAAGTTTTTGTACATCTGCTCCGGCTTTCCCCCCGGAATCTCTATCCCGCTATAAGCGGAAAAATAAGTGAAAAATTAAGAAACTTTTAATGCTAATTTAACATCAGTGTAAACTCAGCCAAGTAACTTGTTAATTCACCTATAAATAAGTCGTTTTTCTTTGTTCGCTTTTTTTAGGTTTACCGTCGGACGTTGCATAAAATCGCATAATAGTTTTATAACTTGAAAAAGGTTTAATTTAAGGATATTATCATCAGAATTATTTAAAAGCAAACAATGATTATATA
>CAZDAB010000972.1:0-1009 GCA_964502855.1 uncultured Desulfobacteraceae bacterium
AAATATATGCCTGTGGTTATTTTTTTCGCATGCCTTGATCTTGAACAAAAATCCTTATTTATGGATGCACACTAAAAAACAATAGGTAAAAAAGGCGGGAAAGGTTTGCCCCTTCCCGCCTTTTCAGTTAATGGTTAATCTTAATCTGTTGAGCGCTATGCTCCTCTCTTCATAGGTTTCTTCGTGACAAGGGCAAGAAGCACAGCAATTATGAGCAAGACGCCCGCAATATAGAAGGCATTATCGTAAGTTCCGGTTATATCCCGGATATGTCCGGCCAGCTTGGGCATGAATGCCCCCAGACCCCAGCCGATGAACACAAGACCGTAGTTGAAGCCCAGGTTTTTGGGACCAAAAAAGTCGGCTGTGTAAGAAGGTATCAGGGAAAGGCCGCCGCCATAAACCCAGTAGGCGATCATGCACGCAGCAAACGCCAAGAAAAGCGACTTAGCCGCAATGATTGCAGGCAGCGCGAACATACAGAGAGCAGCGGCAGCGGCATTGATCATGTATGCCCTGTCCCTGCCGATGATATCCGAGTACTTGCCTGTCCCGATCCGTCCCGCAGCGTTCATAAAACCACCTGCAGCCACCAAAATGAATCCTTGTTCCAGAAAAGGCTTTACAATTTTGGCGGCATGGCCGATGATGAGAAGACCTGCCTGTGTGTTAAGGCAAAACAGGGCGATCAGGGCATAGAACTGCCAGGTCCCCGCCATCTCTCCGGCGGTCCAGTCAACCACAGATGCTGCTGCTTTTTTAGTAGCTGCCGTCTCAGGCGGTTGAGGCGGTACATAGCCCTCTTCAGGCCATGCCAGTATCTGAGCCGCAATACCGATAATGAAAAAGTAGGCGATACCGAGCACCAGGAATGATAATGAGAGAGAGTAACTTGTAATCAGCCACTTGATGAGTGGCGCCACATAGAAAGCCGCACCTCCGTATCCTGAAACAGTAATTCCGATCATGACACCCACCTGGTGCGGGCCGACCCATTTCCTTGTTGCAG
>CAZDAB010000973.1:0-1007 GCA_964502855.1 uncultured Desulfobacteraceae bacterium
CCGCTAATTCCACATCTTCTTCATATGATCGTTCCGGCTGTTTTTTTGTGACAATGACTGCTTTTTTGTGATCTACCCAAATTCCTATGTATTTTTTCATTTTTTATTTACCTTTTATTTGATCTATTTTTCTTCTTGTATCTTGAGTGCCATGGTCATCTATTCTGATTGTTTTGGCGTAAATTATTTTAACTGAATCTTTATCTTTAATGACCCCATCCACAACCACTTTTTTTTTCAATAAGGAAATTAACTTTCGACCGGTTATATTGTCCGCAACCAGATATTTTTCTTCATGGTAAGTGGCGATGGCCACTGAAATGACATTTCCTTTTTCATCCCAGGCGGCCGGTATTACGATCCCACGAATAGTTGTTGCCTCTGTCATGTCCATATAAACAATAAAAATAAAGCAAATATTATACTACCCAATTAAATCGTTCTGTAAAAATCGGTAAAGCAATCTTTGTACCAAAAACATAACAATCAGATATCATAGTCATTTTAAAATTAATTGGCCTTAGCATATTACAGTTGAAGCATTTCCAGGACACATGGGTTCCTATTGACAGCGCTACCGGACATGCGATGTCTTTGGCAGCAGGGCTCAAGTCGATTCAATTTATGGACTTAAAATATACCGGTTATTTCTAACCTGCTGATATTGCGAAATAACTATAAGTCGCCCATGGTTGCCAGGTCGGGGGCGGATTGGGCCTTGAGTTCAAGCACGTAACTAATGATACGGTTCCGATTTGTCTTGATCAAATTAATTATAAAAAATTCAAAATGTTATAAATTTGGCATCCTTGTTGCTATAATCGGGGCACAGGAAAAGATCTCCTCGGACTATTTTTTATACAAAGAAAAAGATCTGGTCCTGTTTTCTAAATATGCCGAAACTGAAATTAATATAGAGGATACGGATTACCTGATTCTTGGGACTGACGACATTTTATGTGTTATCGAATAGATCAAAGGAGATGAATAAATATGACGGCAAAAAT
>CAZDAB010000974.1:0-1006 GCA_964502855.1 uncultured Desulfobacteraceae bacterium
AATTTCCCTGATAAACTGATTGTTCTCTCCTTCTGTGACAACCATTGCCTTGAATGTTTTTTGACTCATGGAGTTATCCTCCTTTTCAACTATTATAATGTATACTGTTTTGTATGTATATTGAGTATGATAATACCTTTTTGAAAGAAATCAACTTTAAGGGTACAAGTGGTAACTTTTTCAGCCTCGGAAAAGAATTGTTGAATTGGCAACGCCGGCGATATCTATTTTATCTGAAAGTGACCTTTAGGAGTTGTGATATGGATTTTTTTAAAAAAAAATTAAGGTTATGATCTTGTTTAGCTGTACGCAAGAAGGTCAGTTATTTAGAGGACAATTCCCGATATGCTTCCTGTATTTCTTTAAAGCGTTCTTCCGCCATTTTTTTGAATTCATCTCCTAAATGAAGCACTTTATCCGGATGGTATTTATTGGCAAGTTGCTTATAAGCTTTCTTAATTTCTTCCTGTGTAGCATTTCTGGGGATATTCAATACCGTGTAAGGATCCTTTTGCGTATCGGTTTTTTTAAATCCCGAGTCCGTTCCAGAGGATTCTTTTTTGTTGGCTCCTTTATTTTGTTCGAAATATTGGCGGCGTTGTTGGTAAAAGCTCTGGGCGCCGGATTGTTTCTGCCTAAGATTTTGCAAAAATCGCCACCCAAAGTACAAAACAACCAGGTCATCGAGCAAACCCCGCCATCCTAAAAAAAATTCGGGGAGGAGGTCATAGGGACTTAACACATAAATCAAGCCTAAAATTATTAGCAGAATTTTCATTATCAGCACTCTTTAATTTAACCTGGATCTTTGTTCGTTCTATCAGCGATTTCTATTTTTGTCCAATTATTTTGGTTTGGCTTATGAGAAATGCCAGAAGGTACGCCGCGGCTGCACAAAGTATAATTATGGGAATTCCCAGACTGAGCGCAATTTGGGCGGATAGGACTGATGTCAGGACCGAAGCACATCCGTTGGCTGTCCAGGCATATGCCCGGTGGGCAGGAC
>CAZDAB010000975.1:0-1004 GCA_964502855.1 uncultured Desulfobacteraceae bacterium
GTCTGTTATCCTGGTCGTAATAAAGCAGCAGCAATGGTAGAGTCTTTTCCTGCTTTAACAAAAAGATATTGGAGTTTACTCCAGTTTCCGAAGAAGGAACCTACAAATGTTAATGGCTTGTCACAGTTAGGGCATTGCAACGGATCGATGCCTATATATTCAGTCTGACGTTCGGCCCATGAAGTCTGAATATTTGTATCGGCATCATCTGTTTCAGATTGGTTCAAAGCAATACGGGATTGGGCTAAGTACTGTTTTCTCCATCGATTGGAGAAAAGACCTGCATAACGAATCATAGGGAAGTGCTTATCAGGGATGTGGCGGATAAGACGACCAATAAAAGTGTAAACCTTCAATGTCATGTAACTGGTTTTTCCGCCTTGGGCATAATCTTTATAGCTAAAGCGGATAATCTTGCCATCATAGTAAACGATTCTATACTCGGCCATAACTGCTCTTTTGGTGTAACGTCCGATGTATTGAATGCTGAAACGTGGATCGAGAAGGGAAGCGCCAATGTAAGCGTACCAGGTTATTTTCCATAGCTTATTGATCATAGCAGCAAAAAGAGGATATTCTTTAAGGAAGTCTTTAGATTTCGGGAAACGCCATGGACTCTCTCGATGGGCCTTCTTCATTCGGGTGCTGATCTGATATTTCCATCGCTTCTTTAATCCTCCGTGATGCATGAGAAATTTGGGGTCTGTCTCAATCCAGCGTTTGCCATCAAGGCTCAAACCGCCGCCTGTGACGATCAGGTGGATATGGGGATGCCATTTCATGTCGCCACCAAAGGTATGAATAACGATAAGAATGCCCATACGCATTTTCTTGATATCCCGGGCCCATTGTTGTATTGCTTCAGTGGCGGCATGAACTAAAAGATTGAGGCCTGCTTTACGATTCAAAATGATGACAATACGCAATTGCCATGGGATAGCCATAATTAAACGTCTCGGAATTTCTACAACTATATGATATCAATAATCTTTTAATGGCAACCT